>CBAAAS010000315.1:0-4666 GCA_964658855.1 uncultured Mycobacterium sp. | reverse complement strand
TCGGCAGCCATGGGTCGCGACATCAAGGTCCAGTTCCAGAGCGGTGGCGCCAACTCGCCCGCCGTGTATCTGCTCGACGGTCTTCGTGCGCAGGACGACTTCAACGGCTGGGACATCAACACCCCCGCCTTCGAGTGGTACCTGCAGTCCGGTCTGTCGCTGGTCATGCCGGTCGGCGGCCAGTCCAGCTGGTACACCGACTGGTACAAGCCGGCCTGCGGCAAGGCGGGTTGCTCGACGTACAAGTGGGAGACCTTCCTCACCAGCGAGCTGCCGGCATTCCTGGGCTCCAAAGGTGTGAAGAGCACCGGCGGTGCGGCTGTCGGTCTCTCGATGGCCGGCGCTTCGGCGCTGAACCTGGCCAACTACCACCCCGCGCAGTTCATCGAGGTCGGCTCGTTCTCCGGTCTGATGGACCCCTCGCAGGGCATGGGACCGACACTGATCGGCTTCGCAATGGGTGACGCCGGTGGTTACAAGACCGCCGACATGTGGGGTCCCAAGGAGGACCCGGCCTGGCAGCGCAACGACCCGCTGGTGAATGTCAGCAAGACGGTCGCCAACAACACGCGGCTCTGGATGTACTGCGGTAACGGCAAGCCGTCGGATCTCGGTGGCGACAACATGCCGGCCAAGTTCCTCGAAGGCTTCGTGCGGACCAGCAACCTGAAGTTCCAGGATGCCTACAACGCCGCCGGTGGCCACAACGCGCAGTTCAACTTCGACGCCAACGGCACGCACGACTGGCCATACTGGGGGGCGCAGTTGCACGCCATGTTGCCCGACCTGCAGTCGCACCTCGGTGCCACTCCGGGCGCAGGTCCCGGCGCCGGTGCTCCGGCTGCCGCGGCAACCGGGCAGCACACCTGAGTTAAGAACAGCACGCCGAGCGGCGACGACCTTGCGGGGTCGTCGCCGTTCGTCGTTTCCGGCGTCGGCGTCCGACGGGGTGTGATTAGCTACCTTGCGGAACCGGGGGCAGATCTGCGGTCCCCCAATGGGCGGTCGAGCGACAAGCGAGGTCAGTGATGAGAAGTCTGTCGATGCTGCTACGGCTCGTGTGTGCCGCCGTATTGACTGTCGGAGGCCTCTTCGGGACGCACATGAGCCCAGCCCGCGCGGCCGGCTACGAGACGCTGATGGTTCCCTCCGGGGCGATGGGCCGCGACATCCCGGTGGCCTTCCTCGCCGGTGGCCCGCACGCGGTCTACCTGCTGGACGCCTTCAACGCCGCACCGGACGTCAGCAACTGGGTGACCGCGGGCAACGCGATGAACACCCTGGCAGGCAAGGGAGTCTCGGTGGCCGCGCCGGCCGGTGGCGCCTTCAGCATGTACACCAACTGGGAGCGCGACGGCAGCAAGCAGTGGGACACGTTCCTGTCGCAGGAGCTGCCGGACTGGCTGGCCGCCAACAAGGGGCTGGCCCCCGGTGGCCACGGTGTCGTCGGCGCCTCCCAGGGTGGGTATGCCGCGATGGCGCTGGCCTGCTTCCACCCCGACCGGTTCGGCTTCGCCGGCTCGCTGTCCGGATTCCTCTACCCGTCCAACACCACCACCAACGGCGCCATCACCGCAGGCATGGCGCAATTCGGTGGAGTCGACACAAACGGCATGTGGGGTGCAGCGCAGCTGGGCCGGTGGAAGTTCCACGACCCGGATGTGCACGCGATGTTGCTGGCGCAGAACAACTCCCGCATCTGGGTCTGGAGCCCGCTGAGCACCGGTGGCGACGCCGCGGCGATGGTCGGGCAGTCCGGCGAAGCAATGGGTAACTCGCGGTTCTTCTACCAGGAGTACCGCAACGTCGGCGGGCACAACGGCCACTTCGACTTCTCCGGCGGCGAGAACGACTGGGGTTCGTGGAGCGGGCAGCTGCGCGCGATGTCCGGCGACATCGTCGGGGCGATCCGCTAACTGGTCGGCCGGCCACGGCGCCGCGACCCGGTACCGTGAACAAAGCACGAGAGCCCCGTACGTAGAACTCTGCTGCGGCGGCTCGGCTGCGCAATCGACCGACTCTGCTAGCAGGAGACCATGGCTGTGAACTCGCGGCGGAAACGCCGCCGTCGAATACTGGCGTTGATCGCCGCCGCCGCGGTGGCATTGGTGGTGGGGCTGATCATCCTGGCTGTGGTCGGTGTGCTGCGGCAACGCCAGACCGCGCCGAGCGCGGTGCCGCCCAGCATCGTGCCGCCGACCAGCAGCGGTTCGGCTCGCCCGCACAACCCGCGGCCGGCCTCGCAGGATTCCAGCTGCCCCGACGTCCAGCTGATCTCGATCCCCGGCACCTGGGAGTCGTCGCTGCAGGACGACCCGCTCAACCCGGTCCAGTTTCCGAAGGCGTTGTTACTCAACGTCACCCGGCCGATCCGCGAGCAGTTCAACTCCAGCCGGGTGGAGACCTACACCGTCCCCTACACCGCGCAGTTCCATAACCCGCTGAGCGGCGACACGCAGATCTCCTACGACCAGAGCCGGGCCGAGGGCACCCGTGCGGCGGTCAAGGCGATGACGGACATGAACGCCAAGTGCCCACTGACCGGCTACGTGCTGGTGGGGTTCTCGCAGGGCGCGATAATCGCCGGCGATATCGCCAGCGACGTCGGTAACGGGCGCGGCCCGGTCGATGACGACCTGGTGCTCGGTGTGACGTTGATCGCCGACGGCCGCCGCCAGCAGGGCGTGGGCCAGGAAATCGGACCCAATCCGCCAGGTGAAGGCGCCGAGATCATCCTGCACGAGGTGCCGGTGCTGTCCAATCTCGGTTTGACGATGACGGGACCGCGGCCGGGCGGCTTCGGCACGCTCAACGCCCGGACCAACGAGATCTGCGGCCCCGGCGACCTGATCTGCGCCGCGCCCCCGGAGGCCTTCAGTCTGGCGAATCTGCCCAGGACGCTGGACATCCTGGCAGGCGGGGCCGGCGCACCGGTGCACGCGCTGTACGCCACCACCCAGTTCTGGAGCCTCGACGGTCAGCCGGCGACCGAGTGGACGCTGAATTGGGCGCACGGCGCCATCGAGAACGCGCCTCACCCCAAACACGGGTGACCAGGACCGAACACGTTCGGGGCTGTCCGACACAGCGGCACGGCATCACAGGTCACAGTTGTGATACGCGGTACGTTCAGATTTGGTCGGCGGCGCATCGCCCACTAACATTAAGAGAAATTTAAGAGCAGCTATGGTCGACCTATCGCGTCGATGCCTCATGGTCCACTCAGCGCGGATCGGTAGCATCTGTGCGGTTTGCCGTTCGCGACTGCCCTACGCAGGCGAAAGCGCGGTACCAGACCCCGCCCGAGTCCGATGCGACCCTTGGGTGACGCTCAAACAGACCTAGCCCGAGCAAACGCGGTGAAGGAGAGACGGCATGGCTTATCACAATCCGTTCATCAAGGACGGCCAGATCAAATTCCCGGAGAACACCGACATCGTTCGCCACGTCGAAAAATGGGCCAGGGTGCGCGGGGATCAATTGGCCTACCGGTTCCTGGACTTCTCCACCGAACGCGACGGTGTCGCGAAGGACATTTCATGGTCCGAGTTCGGAGCCCGCAACCGCGCGGTCGGCGCCCGGCTCCAGCAGGTGACCCAGCCGGGTGACCGCGTCGCCATCCTGTGCCCGCAGACCCTGGACTACCTGACCGCCTTCTTCGGAACGCTGTACGCCGGCCGCATCGCGGTGCCGCTGTTCGACCCCGCGGAACCCGGCCACGTCGGCCGGTTGCACGCGGTGCTCGACGATTGCAGCCCGTCGGCGATCCTGACCACCAGTGACTCCGCCGAGGGAGTTCGCAAGTTCTTCCGCAGCCGCCCGGCCAAGCAACGTCCGCGTGTGATCGCCGTCGACGCGGTGCCCAACGACGTCGCCACCACGTGGGAGCAGATCCCGGCCGGTCCTGAGACCGTCGCCTATTTGCAGTACACCTCCGGCTCCACCCGCACGCCGACCGGCGTCGAGATCACGCATCTGAACTTGCCGACGAACTGTGTCCAGGTGATCCACGCCCTCGAGGGTCAGGACGGCGACCGCGGTGTGAGCTGGCTGCCCTTCTTCCACGACATGGGCCTGATCACGACTTTGTTGTCGACGCTGGTCGGCTACCGGTTCACCTTCATGACGCCCGCCGCCTTCGTGCGCCGGCCCAGCAGGTGGATCCGCGAGCTCGCGCGCAAAGAGGGCGAAACCGGCGGGGTCTTCTCGGCCGCCCCGAACTTTGCCTTCGAACACGCGGCGCTGCGCGGCCTGCCCAAAGACGGCGAGCCGCCGCTGGACCTGAGCAATGTCAAGGCGATCCTCAACGGCAGCGAGCCGGTGTCGGCGGCATCGATCCGTAAATTCAACGAGGCATTCGGGCCCTACGGCTTCCAGGAGAAGGCGATCAAGCCGTCCTACGGCCTGGCCGAGGCCACCCTTTTCGTCTCGACCACCTCGATGGAAGAGGCCCCGACGATCATCCACGTCGACCGGGAGAAGTTGAACAACGGGCACTTCGCCGAGGTGGCCGCCGATGCGCAGAACGGCGTCGCGCAGGCCTCCGCCGGCACCATCGGTGTCAGCGAGTGGGCGATCATCGTCGACCCCGACACCGCGACCGAACTGCCGGACGGGCAGATCGGCGAGGTCTGGCTGCACGGCAACAACATGGGCGCCGGATATT
>CBAAAS010000314.1:0-4673 GCA_964658855.1 uncultured Mycobacterium sp. | reverse complement strand
TGCAGGACAGCGTGATTGAAGCCACCGAATCGCTCCAGTGAGCGCACGGTGGCTCGGCCGGGGTTGGGCATCCCGGCCAGGGCGGCCAGATCGCGCAGACGCACTCCGCTCCAGGTCTGGGTCGTCGACCACCCTTCGACGCACGCGATCGGCAGTTCGGCGGTGTGCTGCGGCATCGCTTCGAGGGTGGCGCGGTCCAGCAGTCGCTGCCCCGAAGGACTCCGCAGATTGAGTCGCCACTTGTCGCTGACGTCGGCAGCCGTGATCGCCGCGGCCGCAGCGGTCCGGTTCACCTGAAAATCGTTGGGGCCGTTGCCACGATTGCGCCCGCGCGGCAGCAGCAGCGCCGCTCGCCGGCTGAACCCACCGAGGGTTTGTCCGGCGCTGAGCACGGCGACGAACAGCGCTCCGCCGCCGACCAGTGCCAGCGCCCCGCGGCGGCTCACCGTCGGCGGTGCGGGATCGGTGGCGACCAGCCCGTCGACGTCTGGTGGTTCGGGACGGGTGTCGGCGCGTGAGGTCCGCAGAACAGCGCGGAACGACAGAGCCCGCAGGCCGTTGACCATCTTCGGCAATTTGATCAGGACGTGGATGACGAATCCGGCGATGAATACCCACGCCCCGAAGTAATGCGCGGTGTAGAAGCTGAATCCAAATATGTAGTCGTACTGGATGTTGAGCACTCCAGTCGCGAGCTCGAAGAGAATGCCGCCCACCAGCATCAGCAACGAGAGCCGCTCCGCAAGCTGCGCGATCGATCGCAATGGCGGCCACGCGAACAGCCGGGGAATGACCGACCAGAGTTTGGCCAGCACCACCGGGACGATGACCAGACCCAACCCGACGTGCACACCCTGGGTGAGGCGGTACAGCCACGAGGGTCGGCTCGGCCAGTCGAACGTGGGTAGTTTGAGCCATCCCACGTCATGAGGGATCGCTTGACCGAACTGCGGACCGTACGCGATGTAGGACAGCAATCCCGTCAGCGCCACCACCGGCAGGCCGATAAGCAGCACCGAGCCGAACACCGATGTGAGCCAGGGTCCCCGCAGCGGGCTTCGCCAACGCTGCAGCAAGCCGATCCCGGGTGGGCGGTGCCGCTCAAATGCCCGCCACAACGGTGCGGGAAACCCGTAGACCGGCTCGGCAGGTTCCTCCGACGAACTCGGTGGCGGGTTCGTGGCTGTCATCGAAGCCCGACTTTACTTCGATGGTCGTCCACGGGCGTGTCTTCGTCGGCTACCGGCGTGCGCCGCGGCAATCTGCGGCGGTCAGTACGGCAATCACCCGGTCGTGAATCTCGACGACATGACTCACGGTGAACCCGGCCGCGTGCGCGATCATCCCCAGCACCCCGGCGCCGATTCGAGACCACGGAAACCAATGGCCCAGATGTTCATCGGTTTCCCAGCGCAACATCTCGTAACAGAACGCAGTGGACAGGGGGTCGATCTCGACGATGACGACCCCGCCTTCGGCAAGAAGCTCCGCGGCCCGCATCAATGTCCGGACCGGGTTACCGCCGATACCGATATTGCCGTCGGTAAGCAGAATTTGTTGCCAGCTGCCCTCGGCAGGCAACTGTGCGAAGAGGTCGCCCCGAATCGCGGTTCCGCCGCGCTGGCGCGTCATCTCGACCGCGGCGGCCGAACTGTCGACCCCGAGTGCGGGCAACCCGCGCTCACGCAACGACGCGATAAAGCGCCCGGGACCGCAGCCCAGATCCAGCGTGGGGCGTGACGAGCAGTGCGCGAGGACGTGCTCGTCGGCGAGCCGATCCTCATGCGTGGCTTGCGGCCCGCCCATCCAGCGCGTCATCGGCAACTCACGGCGGTGTCCGTGGTGATTGCGGACCCAGCATGAGCTGCCCGCGGCGGCCGACTGGTAGATCAGATCCGCCGACCTCATGGCAGATACTTCGCACGCGTCAGCCGTCATCGCCGGGCCCTGACCTGCACCTCGGAAGATTGTGACAACCTCCACCACCACCCATTCGCATCACCGGGCATTTAATTGCTATTCGTTACTGATTCCTGTGGGGATTGCCAGCGGAAGGATTTCAAAACCCAAGGCCTTGAGCCTAGACGCGCCGACGGGCTCAAACCTGAGCTTCGCGATGACGATCAGGTTCGATGTCGGGTCGCTTGGCTTCGCGCTGCAGCAGATCTATGATGCCCACGCCCTCAGGGCTGTCGACGTCGGCATCCGCATGTGGGGCACAGTGACAAGGTGAACTCGTGCTGCACTCCCGTGTGCTTGCTGGCGCTCGGTCTGTTGGTTGTCGGCTGCAGCGGGAACGTGGGGTCAACCGCACATGGCACGACCTCGGTGTCTGCCCACGCCGCCACACCCCCGGCCGAACCCGCGAACGCCGCAGCCCCGGGCGTGCCGCCGGCCGGCACGGTGGTCCCGGTGGGCAATGCCCCTGAAGGCATCGCCATCGGACAGTCCGGAATCGGGGCGGTCGCGGTGCGGAACCCAGACGGCGTCGCGCTGTTCGACGCCGCCACGGGTGCGCTACGTCAGACAGTTCCGACCAGGGGAGCGGCCCGGCATCTGAGCCTGGCCGGACCCGACGGACCGGTATTGGTGCCGCTCGAGGGTTCCAATGAATTGTGGGAGCTCGACCTCGCCGACGGCCGGGTAACGTCCTCCACCGCGGGTGTGGGCCGTCAACCGCACGACGCGGCCCTCGCGGCCGGGGGCACGATCGTCGTCACGAATGAGCGCGGCGGCGGGGTGGTGTTCGTGCGCGCCGGCGCGGTCGTTGGATCACTTCCCGCCGGCCCGGTGCAGCCGGGCGGCGTCGCGGCTGTCGGCGATGATGTCGCAGTGGCCGACGTGCAGGGAAACGGGGTGTGGGTGTACGACGGTTCGACTCAGCGACAGGTGGCGCAGGGACCGGTCGGGATGAAACTGACCCACGCCGCGACAATGTCAGGGGATCTGGCCGCTTTCGCCGACACCGACGGCGGCGCGGTATTGGTCGAGCGCATCGACCCGCAGGTCTCCCAAGCCGCCAAGATCGAAGCTCCGGGTAAACCCTACGGACTGGCCTACGATGCGACACGCCATCGGCTGTACATCACGCTGACTGCTGCCAATTTATTGCGGCTGGTCGACGTCTCGGACGCAACGAAGCCGCGGATACTCGGCGACGTTCCTACTGTGCGACAGCCTAATTCGGTCGCCGTCGATCCACGTTCAGGCAACGTGTTGGTGACGGGCAGTGACCCTGGTGGCGACAGCGGTGTGCAGATCATCACCGCGGATCTGCTACCGGGGGCCTGAGAAATCGAAGGGGAGTCGTGAAGGTATTGCTGACCGGCGCAGCCGGTTTCATCGGTTCGCGGGTGGGCGCGGCGCTGCGGGCGGCCGGTCACGACGTGGTCGGTGTCGACCTATTACTGCCCGCCGCGCACGGACCCCGATCGGAGTTGCCGCCGGGATGCCATCAGGTCGACGTCCGAGACGGCGAGGCGCTGGCGCCGCTGCTGGCCGGTGTCGACCTGGTATGTCATCAGGCTGCGATGGTAGGGGCCGGGGTAGACGCTGCCGACGCCCCGGCCTACGGCGGCCACAACGACTTCGCCACCACTGTGTTGCTGGCGCAGATGTTCGCCGCCGGGATCCGGCGGCTGGTGCTGGCGTCGTCGATGGTGGTCTACGGGCAGGGCCGGTACGCCTGCCCGGAGCACGGCACGGTCGAGCCGCTACCGCGGCGGCGCGCTGACTTGGACGTCGGGATCTTCGAGCACCGCTGCCCACTCGGCGGCGAGGAGCTGCAGTGGCGACTCGTCGACGAGGACGCCGCCCTGCGCCCGCGCAGCCTCTACGCGGCGAGCAAGACCGCGCAGGAGCACTACGCGCTGGCGTGGTCGGAGTCGACGGGCGGTTCGGTGGTGGCGTTGCGGTATCACAACGTCTACGGTCCCGGAATGCCACGTGACACCCCGTATTCCGGGGTGGCAGCAATCTTCCGGTCCTCGATCGAAAAAGGCGATCCGCCGAGGGTTTACGAAGACGGTGGTCAGATGCGCGACTTCGTCCACGTCGACGATGTGGCCGCCGCAAACCTCGCGGCGATGGCTGAGGTCGACGGCTTCAACGCGGTCAACGTGTGCTCGGGGCGTCCTATCTCGATCCTCGAGGTGGCCGCTGCGCTGTGCGATGCCCGCAGTGGCGCACTGTCCCCGGTCATCACCGGGCAGTATCGCAGCGGCGACGTCCGCCACATCGTCGCCGACCCCGCGCGGGCCGACGACGTGCTGGGCTTCCGTGCGACCGTCGATCCCCTCGAGGGTCTGCGTCAATTCGCATTCGCGCCGCTGCGCTAGGTGTTGCCCTAATGTCGGAAGACATGTCCGAACCCGACAACGTCACTGTCGTGTTGCCCTGCCTCAACGAGGAGGAGTCGTTGCCGGCGGTGCTGGCTGCGATTCCGCCCGGTTACCGGGCGCTGGTTGTAGACAACAACAGCACCGACGACACCGCGGGGGTAGCTGGCCGTCACGGCGCGGCGGTGGTCGTCGAACCGCGGGCCGGGTACGGCGCTGCGGTGCACGCCGGAGTGGTTGCTGCGAGTACCCCGATCGTGGCCGTGATCGACGCGGACGGCTCGATGGATGCCGGTGAACTGCCCCGGTTGGTTGCCGCGCTCGACCAGGGTGCGG
>CBAAAS010000313.1:0-4699 GCA_964658855.1 uncultured Mycobacterium sp. | reverse complement strand
CCCCAGCCGACATTGGCGAACATTAGCCGCCGTCCGGCCCCGGGGTCACCGTGAGCGTGACGTGGCGACCGTCGCGCACCACTTCGATCGGGGCGGGCTGTCCAACGGTCAACTGCCGCACGGCAACCACGAATTCGTCGGCGTCGGCCACGCCGCGGCTTCCGACCTTGACCACCACATCATTTTCCAGCACCCCACCCTTTTCAGCGGGGCCGCCGGCCTTGACGTTGGCGACCTGCGCGCCCTGTGCGACCGAGTTGCTCACCGACCGGGCGCTCAGGCCCAGGGTCGGGTGCACGATCTTGCCGTCCTTGATCAGGGTCTGCGCAACGATTTTCGCCTCGTTGACCGGAATTGCGAAGCCGAGCCCGCTGGCGCTGTCGGACAACGACTTGCCGGCGGTGTTGATGCCGATGACCTGAGAATCCATGTCGATCAGCGGTCCACCGGAGTTTCCGTGGTTGATGGATGCGTCGGTCTGAACGCCGTCGATCACCGTGTCGGTGTCAGAACCCTCTCCCGACAATGGAATCGGGCGATGCAGGGCGCTGATGATGCCATGCGTCACGGTGCTGCGCAGACCCAGCGGCGCACCGGCGGCAAGGACCTCGTCGCCGACGCGAACCTTGTCGGAGTCACCGAGCTTGGCCACCGTCAGGTTGTTGACGTTGTCGACCTTGAGCACCGCCAGGTCGGTCTTGGGATCGCGACCGACCAGGTGGGCGGGTACTTCCTTGCCGTCGTTGAACACCACGGTGGTCTTGTACTGGCTCGGGTTGTTGGCCGCCTCGGAGATGACGTGGTTGTTGGTCACGATGTAACCGCGGCCGTCGACCACGAAGCCCGAACCCTGCATGCCCTCTTGATCGCTGATCGACTGGATCGTCACCACCGAATCAGCCACCGCCGCAGCCACCTTGGCGAACCGGCCGGCCGGAGCCTCGCTGTTGTTGTTGGTCGACAGGGTCACCTTGGAGGTGGTGAACGCCTCGACGACCTCGGCCGTCTTGCGCCCGACGACGCCGCCGACCAAGCCGATCAGCAGCGCCAGCACCCCGAGCACAACCAGTGCCAGGTACGACACCCGTCCACCGAACAAGACGTCACGCACACCGAGTCGGCCCTGTGCAACCTCCGGGCCCTGGACGCCGGAGCGCGACACCGCCGGGTCACCCAGAGCGGCGGCAGCGCCCGGGTCGCGCCACGGGTCTTCGGGATCTTCGAGTTCGTCCTTGGCTTTACCGTCTTCGAGCGCACCGGCATCGGCCGGGTGTCGCTGCAGGGAGTCCGCACTCGGGAACGGCCGGCCGAAAGCTTCGGTGAGCACCGGGTCGGCCGCTTCGTTGTGCGGCCTGAACTCGCCGGCCTCGCGATACTTCGACGGGCGGACCCGCTCGGCGACGAACGAGCCCTGCACACCGTCGGGACGGCCGAAGGCCTGCGTCGACGCGGCGTCGACCGGCGGCCGGGTCACGGGGCGCGGCGCCAGCCGAGGGGCGCCGTTGTTGTCTTGATCGGGGCTCACGTCATCCTCTTCCGAGCGCTGAGCAAACAAGCGCTATGGACTCGAGCACGGCGCCGCGCACCGGCTTGGCGAAACTGGTAACCACCCTACCGAGGCTCTGGGCGATCTCGCTTGGTGCCGTCGAGGAATCGATCACGCATCGTCGACGGTCTGCTGCGTTCCGGGGGCGGGCCACTGTTCCGGGGGGCGCGGGGATCGTGCCACTGTCCGCTCTGTTCGGTCTCCGCGTCGGCCTCGGGTGGGCAGTGCGGTATCTGCGACAGCAATCCCAGCAGCGTGCTGGGGATTCTGATCGGGTGCGAGTCGCGCAGCGCGGCGCGGGCCCGGCGATGGCCGTCCACTTCGGCGGCGCATTCCGTGCACAGGGAGATGTGGTGGGCGGCGCGCAGGTGTGCGTTCATCCGCAATTCGCCGTCGACGAAGGCCGAGATGGCCTCGATCGACAGGTGCTCGGTGGAACCGAACTGCCGCGGAGCGCCGACCGGTGCATCGCTTTGAGAGGCGAATTGGGCGGGAAGCCAGGAGAAGGCCCGGCGGAACACATGTCCCCGCTCGACCATCACCAGCTCCTCTCGGTATCGCGTCAGGTGTCGCGGCACTACTTCGAATGTAGCGCGCCGACCGATACCGAACATCAATGAACAGCCGATCAGGCTGCCCGTGTCTTAGCTCGTGAGACCCTCGGCGCCGACGGCGCTGTCCGAATGTGCCGCCAGATAATCCCGCAGCGCCTGGCGTCCGCGGTGGATACGGCTGCGGACGGTTCCGAGCTTGACGCCCAGCGTGGCGCCGATTTCCTCGTAGGACAGTCCTTCGATGTCACACAGGACCACCGCGGCACGAAACTCCGGCGGCAGCGAATCCAGCGCCGCCTGCAGGTCAGGACCCAGGTGCGCGTCGTGGTAGATCTCTTCGGGGTTGGGCTCGTCGGCCGGCACCCGGTCGTAGTCCTCGGGCAGGGCTTCCATCCGGACCCGGGCGCGACGGCGCACCATGTCCAGGAACAGGTTGGTGGTGATGCGGTGCAACCAGCCCTCGAAGGTGCCGGGCTGATAATTCTGCACCGACCGGAAGACCCGGATGAAGGTCTCCTGGGTCAGGTCCTCGGCGTCGTGCTGGTTGCCGGAGAGGCGATAGGCCAGCCGGTAGACCCGGTCGGCGTGTTGGCGAACCAGCTCATCCCACGACGGCATGGCCGTCTTGTCACCGGTCGCATCGAAGACCGCGGTGCCGTAAGGCTCATCCGCCGGCTCGACCCAGTCGGCGTCGCGGTACTGCTCAGGGTGCGACATGCTCGACGGGCTCATCAGTGTGGTGATGTTCAGTTCCTCCGGGTTCAGGCTGCCGTTGATGCTGGGCAGTTCATCACCGCGAGCAACCCGAAGATAGCGGGAAGTATTCCCGGACCAGCGACCACCACGCTCCATGAGGGATACCGTCGTCTACCGGCGTGTGTGCGGTATATGACCGCACTGAGCTTTCACTGAGAATGGCGCAAAAACCCCCGTTGTGCTGGCCATATCGGTCGTATTACGTTTCGATCACGCCGATCCGTTGAGCGTGTCGCGGGGCGCGCCTGAGTGCACGCGGCGAGGGTTGGACATACGCTCACGCCATGGCCACGACCGACGGCACACCAGGGACGAGTCGGGCCGAGTCGCTGTCGGCGCACGCCGAGGGATCGATCTCCGAAGACACCGTGCTGCTGGCGGCCCGTGAGCGCGCCGCCGACATCGGCGTCGCCTCCGTCACGCCGGCCGTCGGCGCGCTGCTCAGCCTGCTGACCAAGCTCAGCGGCGGCAAGGCCGTCGTCGAGGTGGGCACCGGCGCCGGAGTCAGCAGCCTGTGGTTGCTGTCCGGGATGAGCGACGACGGCGTGCTGACCACCATCGACATCGAGCCCGAGCATCAGCGGATCGCCAAAGAGGCGTTCTCCGATGCGAAGATCGGGCCGTCGCGGACCCGGCTGATCAGCGGTCGGGCCCAGGACGTGCTGACCCGGCTGGCTGACGACTCCTACGATCTGGTGCTGGTCGACGCCGACCCGCTCGACCAGCCCGACTACGTGGTCGAAGGGGTTCGGCTGCTGCGCTCCGGCGGTGTGATCGTGCTGCATGGCGCGGCCGCAGGCGGCCGGGCAGGCGACCCGTCGGCGCACGACGCCGAGGTGGCGGCGGTGCGTGAGGCGGCGCGGCTGATCGCCGAGAACGAGCAGCTCACCCCGGCTCTGGTGCCGCTCGGAGACGGCCTGCTGGCCGCCGTCCGCGACTGACTTCGCCGCCTACTCGCCGAAAATTGCTCCGCCGCTGAGCCCGACAGCTGATTATGGCCGGGGAGGCATGGTGTCGGAGGCAAAGGAACTTCTAGAACCGCCCGACGCGGGCGCCGACTTTGATGCGTTCCTGTCGTACACCCACCGGGACCGGCAAGTCGCCGTGGGCGTCCAAAAGGGCCTGCACCAAATCGGGCGCAGGTTCGGTCAGCTTCGCGCCCTCCGGGTGTTCCGAGACGACACCAACCTGGAAGTCAGCCCGGATCTCTGGGGCAAGATCACCGAGGCGATGGACGGCGCGCGATATTTCGTCGTGGTGCTGTCTGATCTCGCGGCTCAGTCCTACTGGGTGAATCGGGAAATCGGCTACTGGTTGCAGCAACACGGCAATGACCGCGTCCTGCTGGTGCTGGCCGACGGCCAATTGCACTGGGACGCCGACGGGCAACGGTTCGATCCAGACCTCTCGAGTGCGGCTCCGCCAGTGTTGACCGAGGTCGGCGTGCTGCCCGCCGAACCGTTTTTCATCGATGTCAGCGAGGACGCGCCCTGGGATGCGCACGCGGCGGCATTGCGGGAGAAAGTAACCGCGCTCGCAGCGCCTATTCACGGCAAGAACAAAGATCAGCTGGCCGGCGATGATCTGCGTGAGCAGCGGCGATTCCGCCGGCTGCGCGCGGCGGCGATCTCCGGGCTGACCGTGCTCACGATCGCCGCGATGGTAGCGGCGGGCGTTGCCATCGTGCAGCGCAGAGAGGCCATCCGCCAACGCAATTCGGCCGTCGCGCTGAGGCTGGCTTCGGATGCCCGAGCCATGCTCGCCGGACTGCAGCCAGGCGGTGACATCCAGGCGTTCCAAGAACTGCTGGCCGCCGAAAGTCTGGGCGGCACTGCCGTCGACG
>CBAAAS010000312.1:0-4702 GCA_964658855.1 uncultured Mycobacterium sp. | reverse complement strand
GGTAGGGCGGTGCCGGGTAGGGCGGCGACGGATAGGCCGGCGGCCGGTGCGGGAATTCGTCATCCGAATGCGGATATTCGTGCGTTGTCATATCAGGGAAGTCGACCTGCCTCGTTGTATGCGCCTTGCAGTTGCGTCATCTGGGGTTGGGTTGGCCCACTGTGGCGACGCGCGAGGGCGCGGCGGACGCCGATCACGCTGAACACCACCACGCCGATCAACGCCAGCGACGCGTAAATGAAGAACGCGATCACCAGCACGGTCATCAGCACTTCGACCACCGCAACCACGGCACCCAGGGCCAAAAAGCCCATGGAGAACCCCAGAACCGTGAACACGGTTAGCGGGTCACGCAGGCTTTGGCACCGTTCATCACGCCATCGCGGTACGCGTCGACGCGAACCGAACCATGTCCCTGGCGCTGAACGTCGCCGGAACCACGAAAGACGATCAGCGCGGTGATGCCCTTGTCCAGGTCACCCGGTGACATCTTGAAGCCGCTCTCCGGTCGGTCTTCGAGCAGAATGCTGGCAGCCCAAGCGCCGGCCATGCAGTCCGCACGCAGCGACGTGACCTTGTTGGTCGCATCCTGACCGCCGTGCGAGAGCACCGCCAGTCCGTACTGGGTCGCGATCAGCGTGGCGACCGCGAAATCGCCGCCCTGATCATAGATCTGAGGCATCGCCTTCACTGCGTCGAACCCGACATAGTCCTCCGGGACGCAGTAGAAGAGCACATAGTCAGTGGTGGGCTGACCGCCGCAGGTGGGCGCCTCGGCTGGGTTGAACGCCTTGACGGGCTGCAACGGCGCCCAGGGCTGCCCGGTCAACTTCGGGTAGACCTGCGACCAGTAGTCCTCCAGGTCGGTGGGCACGCCGGTGATGATGTCCTCGTAGGGTGCGTTGCCGCCGCTCTCCACATCGGCTGCACTGTTGAACGGAATCTCGACCACCGGCGGATCGCCCACCTTGTAGCCCTTGCATGCCCCCGGGCCGTTGTCGAATCCGGTCTGGAATGAGTTCACCCGGTCGAAGCCACTGCCGTGCGCCTGTGGGTCATGTTTCTCAGTGCCCGGTTCGTCGCGCAGGAACAGGAAACCGGCCAGCGCGTTGTCGAGGTCGTCGGCGCTGGGCTTGAAGGCGTCGCTCTTGGACGCGTGCGCCGCCCATGCTCCGGCGAAGCAGTCGGCCTGGATCTCCTTGACCACCGTCGGGCCCTGGAAGTTGGCCCGCGCCTGGATCGCGTGGCCCCACTCGTGGGCCAGTACGACCGGAATGACGAAGTCGCCGAAACGCTTTCGCAGATCGGGCAGTAACTGCTCGATGTCCCAGGCGACGTCGTCGGCCTTCGAGCAGTAGAACGCGTTGCCCGAGATGTCGGAGGCAGCAGTCGCACACGGTGCGAACTGCCCGGACGACGGCTTGACCGCGTAGAAGCCGCCCTTGACCGGTGTGTAGGGCTGGCCGTACAGCTTGGGGAACTCGCTACCCCAGTACGTCTGCAGGTCGGCGATCGCGTTGACGACGATCTTGTTCACCGGGTCGGAGGCATCGCCGTGGATCTGCACCGAATCTGCCGCGCTCTTGGCGCTGGTCGCCGGTGTCGACGACTTGCTGGAGCTGCAGCCGACACACGCCAGCAGTAACGCCGCAGCAAACACCGCGACACGCGAATACCGATTAGTTGCTGGCATCAGCCGCCCTTCTATAGCCACCATTTATGCAAGTTGGCTCGAAGACCATACGCACAGGTGTTTGGAAATTTATTGGAAAACGTTTGCGTCTATTGTTTTGCTTGGTCATCGACCTTGAAGTCGAAGTGCACATCGCCGGCGTCGACGTCGGTGACCGTCACCGTGACGCCGTATGTCTGGTTGCCGTCCTTGAGGTCGCAGCGCAGCGTCGAGCCCGGCGTGCCTTTCAGGTTGTCGGGGCACGTGACGGCGTCCGGCTTCTGCCCGACCTTCTGCGTGAGCCCGTCGCTGACCTTGCTGGCGACCAGGTTTTTGTCGACTGTTTCCACCATGTCGAACTCGACGTCATCACCTTTGACGCTGGTAGCGGTGACGTTGACGTTGTAGTCCTGCCCTTTGATCTTCATCCCGCAGTTCAGCTGCGCCCCGACCTCGCCCTTGAGCCCGTCGGGGCAGGAGACCGAATCCGGTTTGTTGCCCTGCGCGTCGGTCATCTTGGTGGTGATCTGCTTGGCGATGTCGTCCTTGCTCACCATCTTCGGGCCGCTCGAGCAGGCCGAGACGCTGATCAGGGTGCCCGCAATTGCACCAGCGACAAATACAGTGCGCGAAAACGAGTGAGCCATGTCCGCCTTTCAGGCATACGAGTTAGATGAATCGGCGAAGTATTGCATGCGAAAGGAGTGCCCTACATTGCTATACATGTAAATTTTAGGTTAACTGGGTCCACCAAAACCGAATAACTATCGGCACCGACAGCCCGGTATCAGCTACGGTGCCAGCAACCCCGGAAATGTTTCGCACTCCACGGCGCGACAGACGGGCTACTCGACAAGGAGCGCATTGATGAAAACCCCGATGATCGCGGTAGCGGGCGTGACAGCAGCGACCGTGCTGGTGGGTCTGTCGGTGACCGGCTGCAGCAGCAAGTCGGACAAGCCGGCTGCAACGTCGTCGTCGGCGTCGTCCACCGCCAAGAGTTCTGCCAGCCCGGAACCGAGTTCGTCGGACACCGCGTCGGGTGGCTACGCCAAGCTGCTGATCAAGCCCGAAGACATCGCGCTCCCCGGTGACACCTTCAGCGTGGCGCCCCCGACCGAGAACCCGAACGGAAAATCCGGCGTCGCAGCAGTTTTCAGCAACCAGGGCGACACCCGTGAAATCGGCGACACCATCATGATCCTCCCGGACTCAGCCGGTGCCGCGACCGCGCTGGATGGTGCGAAGTCGGCGCTCGGCAGCGCGGTGAGCGGCGGGGAACCGCAACCTGCCGCCGTCGGCGAGGGCGGAACGATCGTCCAGGGCACCTCACCGGACGGCTCGAAATCGGTGACCGTGTTGATCTTCACCGAGGGCAAAGCCTTTGTCACGCTTGAGTTTGACGGCAAGCCCGACGACGCGGTGCCGGCTGCGTTCGCCACCGACCTCGGCCAGAAGCAGGACGCCGCCATCAAGAGCGGTCTGGCCGGCTGATCAGCTTGGTGCCGCGATTCCGGGACGGCGCTCTGCGTCTATCGCGGCACCAAGCTCCGCACCGGGTCCGGTCGATGAGCAGTTGACCTAACCTGAAGACGGAGGACCATAGCACCGTGACCCAGGGCGATGAGCCTTCATCGCGACCCGCCGGCAGTGCCGTGGGCGGTGTTGTCGTCGCCGTCTACGGATTCGTCGTCTACGGCCTCTTCCTGCTCGTATTCCTGTACCTGATCGGATTTGTCTCCAACGCCGACGTCACGGTCGGTGGTGTCGCGCTGGTCGGCAAGACTGTCGATCGCGGTGGCGGTGACGGTGCCGTCACAGTCGCGACGCTGGTCATCGATGCGGCGCTGCTCGTGCTGTTCGGCGTGCAGCACAGTCTCATGGCACGGCCCGCCTTCAAGCGCTGGTGGACGCGCGTCGTCCCGCCCAGTGCAGAACGATCCACCTATGTCCTGGCCACCAACGTGTGTCTGATCGCTCTCTTCGTCGCGTGGCGCCCCGTGACCGTCGATGTCTGGCATGTCACCACTCAGCCCTGGCGAGCTCTGCTAATCGCCGTCAGCGCCGTCGGTTGGCTCGTGGTGCTGGTGAGTACCTTCCTGATCGATCATTTCGATCTGTTCGGCTTGCGTCAGGTGCTCGCGCGGTGGAACGGCCGGCGTCCTGCCGACCATGAGTTCTCGACGCCCTTCCTGTACCGCATGGTCAGGCACCCGATATACACCGGCTTCATCATCGCGTTTTGGGTGACGCCCTCAATGACGTTGGGACACTTCATATTTGCAGCCACCATGGCGACATACATCCTGCTGGCAGTGCAGTTCGAGGAACGCGACCTGATCAACGTCTTCGGGGATCGATACCGCGACTACCGTCGTCGCGTACCGATGCTCATCCCTGGCCTGGGCGGTCACTCCTGAGCGCGGACTCCCGCGGCACCAGGCTCAGCACCAGGTCCGGCCCGACACGCTGGACATCGTCGTAGCGCCAGCGCAGCGCCCGGGCGATGCTCGGTACCCCGACGTCGTCGACTGCGGTGACCGGTCCGCCGAGCAGGATCGGCGCGACGTAGGCCAAAATTCGGTCGATCACCCCGGCCCGCAGAAATGCCCCGGCAAGGGTCGGGCCACCTTCGATCAACACGTCGGTGCGATCGGACAAGGCTTTGAGCACCTCGGCCGGTTCGTGCGTCCGAATCACCATCGTGCGTGAATCGTCGTTCAGAACCTTTGCCTCCGAGGGTATGTCGCGCATCCCGACCACCACGCGCATCGGCTGGCGGTCGGCGAGGCTGCCGTCGGCCAGGCGGGCGGTCAACGTCGGATTGTCGACGAGAACGGTGCCGGTGCCCACCACTATCGCGTCAGCAGTCGCACGCCGACGGTGCACGTCCGCTCGGGCGGCATCGCTGGTGATCCATTGGCTCGAGCCGTCTGCGGCGGCGCTGCGGCCATCGATGCTGGTGGCGTATTTCCACGTCACGTGCGGCAGACCCGTGCGCTGCTTGTGCAACCATTCGCGCAATGGTCC
>CBAAAS010000311.1:255-4719 GCA_964658855.1 uncultured Mycobacterium sp. | reverse complement strand
CCTGACCGATCAGTGCCGCGAGAGCCGGCACCGTGACGGTGCGAACGACGAACGTGTCGATCAAAATGCCCATGCCGATGATGAATCCGGTCTGGACCATGGTCGTGAGGCTGCCGAACAACAGGCCGGACATCGAAGCGGCGAAGATCAATCCGGCCGAGGTGATGACGCCACCCGTTGAGCGGACTGCACGAATGACGCCGGAGCGGACGCCGGAGCGCGACTCTTCACGGATGCGCGTGATCAGCAGCAGGTTGTAGTCCGCCCCGACCGCGACCAGCACGATGAATGCCGTCGCTTGGACGTTCCAATAGATCTGCTGGTGAAGCACGAACTGGAAGAAGATGACTCCCACACCCACCGCCGAAAGATACGAGATCACCACGGAGGCAATCAGGTACAACGGGGCCACGATCGCGCGCAGCAGTAGGACAAGGATTGCGAAGACAACCAAAAGCGTCATGATGACGATCAGGCGGACATCGTCGTTGTAGTAGCTGCGAAGAGCGCTGTACATTGCGGTGCTTCCGACTATGGATATCGAGGCGTCCGACAGCGAGGTGTTCGGCTGGGCGCCGCGCGCCGTGTCGAGGATCGATGAAACCTGATCCATCGCTGCCGGGCTGAAAGGGTCGAACTTGGTTTCGACAGAGAAGCGCACCGAGTGCCCGTCGGGCGAGATGAACATTCTCGCGGCGTTCTTGAAGTCCACTGAGGTCAGCATGTTCGGCGGAATGTATTCCCCCGCCATGGATTGCTGCGAAGCGTCGCGCTTCATGGACAGCAGTAAGTCAGCCGCCTGGTTCATTCCACGGCCCATCTGCGTGGTCTGATCTACGAGTGCCCGCACGCCGGCGGCCAGGCGCCGGCTGCCGTCGGCAAGCTGGTCGGCAAGCGTGAGAATTCCGGCAGTCTTCTGCCGCATCCCGCCGACTGCCGCCAGGCGGTTGGCCGCAGTTGTCAGCTGCGCGTTCAAACCCTGAACTACCCCGTGCAAGCCTGGCACAGGATCGAGCATCGATGCTGCCGAGCCGAGGAGCGTGGCTGCCGCGGCGAGCTGCTGCTGCGCCTGGCTGACCGATGCGGTGAGCTGGGTGACGGGTCCACTGGCGCTGAGGATTTGGTCACGAACCTGAGCCAGGGTTGCGGCCAGTTGGTCGGCGCCCTTGGTCAATGCTTCGAGGTCGTCGGTTCGGTTGCCGATCTGCGCGGAGGCGTCTTCGAGCTTGCCGCCGACTGCTCCGGCTTGGACGCTGAGCTTGGCTTGATCGAGCGGCTTGCCGTCGGGGCGCGTGATGCCACGCACCGCAGCGATATCGGGCAGCTGGGATACGCGTTGCGCCATCTGGTCCAGGTCAGCGAGGGATCGCGATGTCCTCAGGTCGTGGGGGGAGTGGACGTAGATGTACTCCGGCAGCAGTGTGCTCGTCGAAAAGTGTTCCTGCATAGTCGAAAAGCCGACATTGCTCGCTGCTGTACGCGGCAGTTGCAGGCGGTCGTTAAAGGTGGGCTGGAGGAAAGCCGCGCAGCCGGCCAGCGTCATCAACACCGAAAGGCTGACCAACAGATGTGTCTTGGGTCGGCGAACGAGCTGAACGGCGGACCGCTGCCACAGTCGGCTGGTGAGCGCCGGTCGCGGTGTCACCCATCCGCGCCGACCGGCGAGCACGAGAATCGCTGGCAACAGTGTGACGGCGGCAAGAAAGGCGATCGCGATCGAAACTGCAAGCGCAGGGCCGATACTCGTGAATGCGGGTAGGCGGGTGAAGACCATGCCGAGGAAGGTGACCGCAACGGTGGCCGCCGATCCAGCGATGACCTCACCGATGGAGCCCAGTGCTTTTTGCACGGCCAGATCGGAGTTGATGCCGGACCGGATGTACTCGTGGTAGCGGCTGATCAGGAAAACGGCATAGTCGGTGCCCGCGCCGAAGATCATGGCCGTCATCAACGCGATCGTCAGCGCCGACACCCCGAGCCCGAGCTGAACCAGCCCCGACACCACGCCCTGTGCCGACGCCACTGAAATTCCGATGGTGATCAACGGAAGTAACACGGTGACGAGTCGCCGGTAGATCACCATCAAGATGATCAGCACGAACAACGCGGTGACTACCTCGGTGACGTGCATGTCGCGGGCGCTGAGGATCGACATGTCGCCGACCATGGCGGCCTGCCCTGTCACGTTCACGGTCAGTGGCGTGCCCGCGGTGGAGCGTTCGGCGATTTCGGAAATCCGTTGATAGGCCTGCGAAGACTCGGGTGATCCGGCTGGCGCCCGCAGCATCACCGCCAGGTAGAGCGCCTTATGGTCGGCGCTGACCATCATTGGGCGCAGTGCGGGTGTGGTCACGATGTCCTGTACGCCCGCCACATCGTTGGCCTGACCGTGCAACGTGGCGGCCAGCTTGCTGTAGGTGTTCTCGTCTGCCGGCTGCAGACCGCGATTGTCGGTGAGTACAACGATCAACACGTTTTGCGCGGATTCGCCGAAATCCTTCGCCATCTGCTCTGCTGCCGCCATGGCTTGTGGCGGCAGCGGCTGCAATTTCTGGCTCTCCACCAGCTTCGTCAGCGGGGGAAAGGCCACCGCCAGAACGGCGACGACAGCGATCCAGGCTGCGATCATGAGCCAGGGCGCGCGTACGGCGAGGCGTGCCAGTATCCCGAAGGCGCCGGTGCCCGTCGTGGCGGCGGCGGAGGTCATGGTGGCGGACCTTGTGAGCATGACGAAACCCTTCAGTGATGCATCAAGCGGAGTAGCGATGATTTTCGCTCTGCCGCAATTACTTTCGCGCTGGTTGACTACGAAATTACGGTGACGCGTGCCTTGGTGTCTCGCTTGTGAGCGATAGTCGGCTTAACCGACGATTTCGCAGTTTCGCGCATTGTGCGCATCCGCGATCCTGCTGGTCAACGCGAAGTCGCTCAGGGCGTTCGACAGGTCCGATTGCACGTCCGCATGCGTGTTGGGGCGGCCGGGCTGGTACGCGACGATCGAAACGAATACCTGTCCGTTTGCCCGTCCGGAAAGCAATGACAACATTCCCCCGACCCGGTGCATGATCGACTCGGTCGCGTCCGGGTGGGGAGACCTTATAGAGAAGTGGTCAGCGGCCTTGCCGTCTGGCCGGTAGGCGTCCGGGTTGACGGCACCGAGGTTGGATGAGACGACGCTGGTTGCGCAGCCGGCAGCCACGGTGACCATTTTCCTGACGAGGCCTCGCGGCAACAGTAGAGCCAGAGGCAATAGTTCCCAACGCTTGTCGGCAATGTCCTGACGCTGAATCAGCGCCTGCTTGGTTGCCGCGCGGATCTGGCGCAGGTCCGTCCTCGCGGGTGCGGGGTCGACGATGAGGTCGACATTGGTGACGGCGTTGGCGCGGGTGTCGTTCGCGGTGCGCTCGTTGACGGGTATCGCCAAGGCGACCGAGCCATCTGAGGTGACCCGTCCCGCGCGCTGAGCAAGCCGGGCGGCCACTCCCGCGAGGAGGGTGTTGCTGGTCCCCCCGAGTTCGGCGGCGCGGGCGTCCCACTCGTCGGCGTCGACCAAAAACGTTGCTGTGGGCATGGTGACGGGTTCGTCCGGGGTTGCGCACTGCGCGGCGGGCGCGTCGACCACTTCGCCGTCGCCGCGGTTACCGCGGACGAGGCGGAGCGCTGCGGCCAGCGCGCGGACGATGCTCGGGATGTCGCGCGCGGCTTGGCAGCCGTCTTCGCGCAGCGCTTGCCACCACGGGCGTGATCCAGCAGTCGGCCAGGTGACGGAGTCGTGGCGGCCCCTGGCGGCTTCCGCCAACGCGTCACACAGCCCAACGCCGTCGGTGAGGCAATGCGGGATGACCAGGCTCACCACCGCCCCGCCGTCGGTGAACGGCAGGACTGCGAGGTGCCATCCGGGTCCATGCTCGGCATCTACTCGGGTAGCGCCCTGTTCGCGCAGCCATGCCTCGAATTCCTCACGCGCACGAGGCGCCGCGATCTCGAGGTCCGACTGATCGGTGGGCGAAACCCAGCGGTGCCGGCCGAACGGCAAGGGGGAGCGTTCGATGCGGCGAGATAGCCGGCCCCGCTGAAGATTGCGATGAAACCGGCGCAGCCCGATGAGATCGACGTCGCGGTCGTACACCCAGACGCACTGCAGCAGGCCGAGGATGCCGGTCGCCCGATCGAGGCTCGAGAAGGTTTGGTCGAAAAGGTCGAGTTCGTTGTTCATGATCTGAAATCCCTATCTGGCGATCAGCTGTGCCGCAGGCACGCCGTTGGTTGCGTTGAGCGAGAAGTCGTTCAGCGTTCTCGAAAAAGCTTGTTGTAGAATGCTATTCGTGTTTTGGTGTCCTGGCTGATATGCCTGGACTGAGATGAATACCTGTCGGTCCACGCGTGCCGACAGCAACGCAAGCACTCCGCCGGTGCGCGCCATCGTCGACTCGGTCATGGCCGGGTAAAGCGACCTGACCCACA
>CBAAAS010000311.1:0-245 GCA_964658855.1 uncultured Mycobacterium sp. | reverse complement strand
TGCCGTCCGGCCGATTGATGGCCGTTGGTGCGGCACCGAGGTTGGACGAGACAACACCGGTCGCGCGCCCGGTGGCGACGCTGACGCATCGCCTGATGAGCCGCTTGGGCAGCAGCGGAACGAGGGGGAGCAGTGCCCACCGCTCGTCGGACACCTCTTGACGGTGGATCAGCGCCTGCTTGGTTGCCGCGCGGATCTGGCGCAGGTCGATCGTCGCGGACGCGGGGTCGACCGTGACATCGACA
>CBAAAS010000310.1:0-4722 GCA_964658855.1 uncultured Mycobacterium sp. | reverse complement strand
GAACCTACCGCGGCCGCGAGCACTGATGCGGCGACACACAGCGTGAATTTGAGTCTCATGACTTGAGCTACCTCTCAGTGTGAGTTGCTAGCTCACTGAAAGGCGTAGCCCATATCTGGCCCATGCAGTCCGATTTAGGTCTTGGAAACTATCTCTAACCTGCGTCGATCGTGGTGCGCGATACTGGGATTGAACCAGTGACCTCTTCCGTGTCAGGGAAGCGCTCTCCCGCTGAGCTAATCGCGCCGGGAAACAAATCTGAGGTGGAGACGGGAATCGAACCCGTGTGCACGGCTTTGCAGGCCGTTGCCTCACCACTCGGCCACTCCACCGCTGGATTGATGCCATTTGCACCTTCGAGCGGATGACGGGATTCGAACCCGCGACCCCAACCTTGGCAAGGTTGTGCGCTACCAACTGCGCCACATCCGCGCGCCACGGACGAGATCGTCGCCCGGTGCGAAGCACGACGATAGTCCACCTGAGCGGGACCGCACAAATTCCTTGACGCCATTGGCGCGCCGCTCCAGTAACTCAGACGGTACTTTCTGCCGGCACCGCGACGCGTGCTAATCTTCGTCCTCGTTCGCCTCTCGGCACCGGTCTCGTAGCTCAGTGGAAGAGCGCCCGCCTCACACGCGGGAGGTCGCTGGTTCGAACCCAGCCGGGACCACCTCACCATCACCGGAGCCTTCGCTCCTGGGCGCTCACGGACAACCTCGACTCGGCCCCGCCAATAATCGCCGCGATGCGAATACCGAAACGTAGGGTTGGCGCTAATGGACTGCGACCGGACTACATGCGCGTTCACCGCGATCGAGCCGGGGTGGGCTGGTGAGCCGGATGACCGATCAGGTTAGCGAGCTGCAGGCAGCTCAAGACCAGATAGAACAGCTCGTAGAAGCCATCGTCGAAATCGGTTCGGATCTCGACTTGCACGGGACACTGCACCGCATCGTCAACGCGGCTATCGCGCTCACTGGCGCTCGGCTCGGCGCACTGGGCGTAACCCGCGAAGACGGCGGTCTCTCCTCGTTTATCCATGCGGGCGTCGACGCCGGTGTCACGCAGCAATTCGGCGCGCTGACGGTGGGCGAAGGTTTGCGCATCGATGATCTCGCTGCCCACCCATCGGCGGTGAGCCCTGAAATGGGCGCGACCCGAATAGAGGCAGTCCTCGCGATACCGATCCGCGTGCGGGCGGCTGACTTCGGCATCCTCTATCTGGCCGACGACCGGCCTGGCCGGAGCTTCTCCGATTCCCAGGAACGGGCCGTGCGTGCCCTGGTGTCGGCAACCACCGTCGCGATCGACAATGCGCGGCTTTTCGAGCAGGAACGCGAGACCGCTAAATGGATGAGGGCCAGTCGCGAAATCATGACTGCCCTGCTCTCGGGCGATCCTCGGACTGGACCATTGCAGCTCATCGTGAACCGAGCGCTCGAGTTGGCCGAAGCCGAGCAGGCGATTCTGCTGGTGCCGAGCGAATCCGACGTGATCGCCGACGACTTTGACACTCTCGTCGTCGCCGCGACGGCGGGCCGCTACTCCACCGAGGTGATCGGCCAACGGGTTCCAATGGATCGCTCGACCACCGGCGGTGTGGCACGGCGCGGTATCCCGTTGATCACCGATTCTTTCCAGTATCCGATCGAAGGCTTCACCGATGCAGGTGAACGGCCGGCGATCGTCATCCCCCTGATCGCGGATGAAACTGCGTTGGGTGTCATTGCTGTGGCGCGGAATCCGCAACAGCAGCCGTTCGGCCCCGATTATCTGGATCTGGTCAGCGACTTCGCGCGGCATGCCGCATTGGCATTGGCACTCGCTGCAGGTCGTGAACACGCACTCAACAGGCAACTCGCCCAAGCCGACACGGTCGACGAGGCGGTCGTTGTCGCAGCTGAGGAACTTCGGCGACTGTGGCGAGCCCGTCGCGTCCTCACCGTCACATTCCCCGACAGTAGGCAGGGCGCCGAAACATCCAGTGACGGAATAAATTTGATATCGGTCGGCGATGCCGCGCGGTGGGCGGAATTGCCATCTCATCTCCAGCGGCGGCTGGTTTCGCTGCGGGACGGCGATCAGCTCAGGCCGTACGCATCAGAGCCGGGGACGGCGGGCATCGCGCTCCAACATCCAGAAGGTGTGCTCGTTGTATGGATTGAGCTCGCCGAGGAGCGCGCATTCACTCTTGAGGATCAGACCTTGCTCACCATGCAGGCTGGTCGCCTCGGCCAGGCGCTGCACCGGGTGCATCAGGTCGATCAACAGCGCGAAACGGCCCTGGCGCTGCAACATGCGATCCTGGGGCCGGCTTATCTCCCGCAGGGATTCGCGGTCCGCTACGAAGCCGCCAGTCGGCCGTTGCAGGTGGGCGGCGACTGGTACGACGTTGTCGATCTGGAAGACGGGCGTATCGGCCTGGTCGTCGGCGACTGCGTCGGACACGGCCTTGCCGCCGCCACCGTCATGGGTCAATTGCGCAGCGCTTGCCGCGCACTGTTGCTCGAACGTCCAAGTCCCCGTTTGGCTCTCGCGGGTCTGGACCGCTTCGCCGCCCGCCTCCCAGGCGCTCGATGCACCACCGCCATCTGCGCCGTACTCAATTCAGAGACCGGCGAATTGGTGTATTCCAGCGCCGGCCATCCGCCGGCCATCCTGATGCAGGCGGATGGCAGCACCCAGATCATCGAGGACGGTCGCACCATTCCGGTGGGTGTGCGGCCGGACCGAAGCCGCCCCGAAGCCCGACTCACATTGCCCGCGCGCTCGGTCCTGCTCTTGTACACCGATGGTTTGGTCGAGCGCCGCCACACCGGGCTGGACGACGGCATCGCCAAGGTCTGCGCTCTCATGCATGAGGGCCGCAACGCCGAACTGGAGCATCTGGCGAGCCAGATCATGCAGCGCCTTGCGCCAAGCGACGGCTATCAGGACGACGTGGCTTTACTGCTCTACCGCCACCCCGCACCTCTGCAGATCGACTTCCCGGCCGACGTGGATCGTCTCGCCGATGTCCGGAGTACGTTGCGTAACTGGCTGATTCAAGCCGAGGTAAATCCTGATCAGATTCACGACGTGCTCATTGCCGCCGGGGAAGCTGTCAGCAACTCCATCGAGCATGGCCACCGCGACAGGCCAGGGGGGCTTATCAAGTTGCGCGCAACTGTCAGCGCTGACCTGGTCCGGTTGGTCATCGTCGATTCCGGCTCGTGGAAGCCGGCACGGGCCGCCGATCAGCATCACCGCGGTCGGGGTATCAACCTCATGCAGGCACTCATGCAGGACGTGACGATCGATCCCGAAATCGAGGGAACCACCGTGCATTTGACCGCGAGGATCGTCTGATGCCCACCTCGCTGACTCTCGACACCGCGCGGTCCGTCGACGGACGACTCGTGCTGACCGCGATGGGAGAAATCGACCTGAGCAACGTTCAGCCTTTCAGCGAGGCGCTTACCGCCGCAGTCGCCGGTGCCCACGGCGGCAGCGATGGCAGGTTGATCGTCGACCTCAGTGGTGTGGAGTATGTCGACAGTGCGGCCGTAAATGTGCTCTTTCCGTACGCCGAACAGATCCGTGTCATCGCCCACCCCTTTTTGGTCCGGATCTTCGACATCACCGGCTTCAGTGAACTGGCCACGGTGGAACCATCGCCACCGCCGCCGGAGAACTGAAGAGTCAGGATCACCGTTCGCGTTTAAACACCTCGCGCACGGGTAGGTCTGATCTGGTGATCACACATCGCAGCGGTGGGGAGGAAATCTTCCGACGGTAAAATCGGTTTGGCGACGTCGGGTCCGATGTTGTTTCACTGCAATAGCATTCACGGAAGTCCGAGTGCGAGGTCGGGACGCTACGCGGAGATCGTGACCACAAACTCGGCGGGGGCAGGGTGCTGTTTCAGGCGGCTTGTTCAGCGTAGGGTTCGAATCCGGCGGGCTGACTGTCAGTGTGAGCGCGTCGGAATCGACGCGAAAGGCAAAGGAGAACGGTGGCAAAGCACGGGATTTTGGTAGGCATCGCGGCCGCGGCGACAGTGGTCGCAGGTCTGGCCGGTTGTTCGAGCGACAAATCCAGCTCTGGCGGCGCGAGCAGTAGCGCTGCGGCACCGGCCGGCAACAAGGTCGTCATCGACGGCCAGACTCAGAACGTGACCGGCCCCATCAGTTGCACCCAGGTCAACGGCAACCTCAGCATCGGGATTGGTGATCCATCGACCGGGGTCGGCGCCGTGGTGACCAACGCCGATCCGCCGGTCGTTCAAGCGGTCGGTCTGGGCAACCTGACCGGCGCCACGCTTGGGTATTCGGCCGGCGCGCCCAATCAAGCCAACGCCCAAGCCACCAAGAACGGCAACTCCTACACGATCAAGGGCACCGCGACGGGCGTCAATCAGGCAAATCCGGACCAGGCGCTCAGCAAGCCGTTCGAGATCGACGTGACGTGCCCCTAGGGCACTGTCGCCATCGACGTAACAACCAGATGTGGTCGCACTTCAAGCTCGGAAGGAACCGACAGGTATGTATGTGAAACGGGTGGCGGGCGCGGCCTTCGCGGCAGCCCTCGGCGTGTCAGGACTGACGGTAGGCGCGGGGCTTTCCAACGCCACACCATTGAAGACAGATCCGGCCTGCATTCATTGCGGGTCGGTCGCTGACGCACCCGGACCCGGAGGTCCCGGCGGCCCCGGTGGTCCTGGTCCCGGTGGACCTGGAC
>CBAAAS010000309.1:0-4727 GCA_964658855.1 uncultured Mycobacterium sp. | reverse complement strand
AGCTCATAGGTCCAGACGGTGTTGTTCATGTTGACCCGGAAGGCCAGCTTTTGGTCCGGTACCAACTCGAGGACGGTGGACGTCGTCGGCCAGACCAACAGGTTGCGGCGGTTGAGATTGAGGGTCCGGCTGCCGGGACGGACCGCGCCCAGGGGCCGCATCCATCGGCACTGCGGACTCCACTGTGGCATTCGGCGGAAATCGCTGATCAGCGCCCAGACCTTCGACGCGGGTGCGTTGATGTCGACCTGAGTTTGCAAAAGCGGCGCCGCCATGGCCCGATCCTCCTAGCTCGTGGGCGTCGTGAGCCCGGTTTGGGCGCCACGTGCGCCCCGGCGGGCAGCCGCGCGCTGCCACAGGAAGATGGATGTGCCGAAGACGCCCACTGCCAGCCCGGCCAGAGTCGTCGGTCGCCAGCTGATCAGGGCAGGTACGGCGAACGCGGCCGCCGCGGCGACCAGCCAGGCCAGCGCGCCGATCGCGATGATCGGCCACGGATCCAGCAACACAGCAGGTAGCGGTGGCGGCTCAATACTCGTGTCGGGCTCGTCGGACATCGAGATCAACTTAGCTTGACGACGATGCCGGCCGCGAGCGGCCGGAGGAGGAGTCGAGCGATCGAGGCAGCGCCTGGAACCCCGTCTCGGTGATTCGATGTTGACGTTTCGGTGTTCTGTCGTAACCTTCGCGCTGTGATCGATCGCGATAGCCGACTCGCCAGCGACCTGTCGTTGGCGGTGATGCGGCTCTCCCGGCAGCTGCGGTTCCGCCGCCCGCAGTCCCCGGTTTCGCTGTCGCAACTGTCGGCGCTGGCGACCTTGGCCAACTTCGGCCCGATGACGCCGGGCGCGCTGGCGATCAGGGAGCGGGTTCGCCCGCCATCGATGACGCGGGTGATCGCCTCATTGGCGGAGCTGGGTTTCGTGGACCGCGTCCCACACCCCGACGATGGCCGTCAAGTGCTGGTGTCGGTGTCCGAGACCGGTGCCGAGCTGATGGAGGCCGAACGCCGGGCCAGCCAGGAGTGGCTCACGCAGCGACTGGAGACGCTGGGAGTATCCGAGCGCGACACGCTACGGTTGGCCGCCGACCTGATTCTCGCTCTGGTCGACGAAAGCCCTTGACCACGAACGACCCTGACTGCACCGAGGACATCGACGGTGTGGCCGTTTGCGACATCGACGATCCTGCCGATGCGCGGCTGGACAACTTCCGCGACCTGAACAGCATCGACCGGCGCCCGGATCTGCCCAGCGGCAAAGGCTTGGTGATCGCCGAGGGTGTGCTGGTTGTGCAGCGGCTGCTGGCCTCGCCGTTCACGCCGCTGGCATTTCTCGGCACCGACCGCAGGCTCACCGAGCTCGCGCCGGACCTGCGCGGCAATTCTGCTCCCTACTACCGGGTTTCGGCTGAGGTGATGGCTGAGGCGGTCGGCTTTCATCTCAACCGCGGCGTGCTTGGCGCGGCGCGCCGTGAACCCGAGCGCTCCGTCGCTGATGTGGTCGGGGGCGCCCGAACCGTCGTGGTGCTCGAGGGTGTCAACGATCACGAGAACCTGGGCGCCATCTTCCGCAACGCGGCCGGGTTAGATGTCGATGCCGTCGTATTCGGGAGCGGCTGCGCCGATCCGCTGTACCGGCGTGCGGTGCGCGTCTCCATGGGTCATGCCCTGCTGGTGCCGTTTGCCCGGGCCGACGACTGGCCAGCGGAGCTGAATACACTGCAGCAGAGCGGCTTTCGGCTTCTGGCCATGACGCCTGGCGTCGATGCGAAGACACTGCCCGAGGCGATGGCGGAGGTGCACGGTGAGCGGGTCGCCATTATGGTCGGCGCCGAGGGGCCAGGGCTGAGCTACGCCGCGATGAAAGCGAGCGACCTACGAGTGCGGATCCCGATGTCACGCGGCACCGACTCGCTCAACGTCGCCACCGCCGCGGCGCTGGCGTTTTACGAGCGGGCTAGAGTCGGTTGATGGCCGACGAATCCACGCCCTGGGCAACGGGTTTGACCGTTGCGGGATTCGTCGCGGCGGTCGCCGCGGTCGCGGTGGTCGTGCTGAGTTTGGGCCTGATCCGGGTACATCCGCTGCTCGCCGTCGGGCTGAATGCCGTCGCGGCCGGGGGGTTGGCACCCACGCTGTGGGGATGGCGGCACACGCCGGTGCTGCGCTGGTTGGTGCTCGGCGGCGGGGTGGGCGTGGCGGGCGCGTGGTTCGCCCTGGTTGTGATGGCTCTCTAGCGCTGCCCGCTGGAGCGAACGCCCAGCAGCACGTCTTCCCATGCCGGCACCGCCGGCTTGCCGCGACGGGCGCGGGGCTGCTCGGCTTTGTCGGCCTCCGGGCCATCTGAGACAGCGGGGCCCGCAACGACCGGGGTGGCGCCGCGCGCGCTGACGGGTGTCTCGGGCTCGTCGAAATCGAGCTGGGCCAGCGGCGCAACCGGCCGCAGCAGTGGACGGTCGAAGTTCGGGTCGATCAGCTCACTGGCCGCGTCGTCCACCGCCGTGACGGTGCCGCCGTGAGCGCCGGGGCAGAAGCGGAAGTGTGCGAGGTTATCGGAGCGACCGGCCTTCCAGCCCAGCTGGACGGTCCAGCGGCCGTCCTCGTTGCGCCAGGCGTCCCAGGTGGTGGTGTCCGGGTTCAGGCCACGTGCCACCAGCGCTGAGGTAACCGTCTCCAGCAGCGTCAGCACCGCGGGGCCGTCACCGAGAACGGGATGGGCGGCGGTTGCCAGCTCGGCGGCCCGCGAGCGCTCCAACAGCACCGGGTGGGCGAAGCGCTCGATCCGGTCGATGTCCACGCCGTCGGCCGACGCAAGCTGCTCGACGGATGCGCCTGCGCGGATGCGAGCCTGAATGTCCCTGGGACTCAACATGTTGGTGACCTCGATGTCGATGTGGGTCTGGTTCACCCGGGCTCCGTCGCCGCGCACTGCCGCGCGCAATCGGTCGTCGACGCGGATCGTGAACTTGTCTGCGGGGTTCTCACCCTCGCAGATGATGTGTTTGCCGTCGAGATCGAGTCCGACGATCTTGAGTTCCCGCATGGTGTCTCCTTGCAGACCAGCCGTGTCAGGCCTGTCAGGGCGCACTGTAACTCAGGCGACGCCCGCGACCGGGGTGGACACGCGGTAACACCTGGGCTTTTTCTCGGTAAACGCTAAACGCGCTCGACCACCCAATCGATGCATTCGGTGAGCGCGCTGACGTCGTCCGGCTCGACGGCCGGGAACATCGCGACCCGCAACTGGTTGCGTCCGAGTTTGCGGTACGGCTCGACATCGACGATGCCGTTGGCACGTAGCGCCTTGGCTACCGCCGCGGCGTCGACATCGTCGTTGAAGTCGATGGTGCCGACCACCTGGGACCGCAGCTTGGGGTCTGCGACGAACGGCGTGGTGTATGCCCGTTCGGCCGCCCAGTTGTACAGCCGGCCCGACGAGTCGGCGGTCCGCTTGACCGCCCAGTCGAGGCCGCCGTGTCCGTTGAGCCAGTCGACCTGCTCGGCCAGCAGCACCAGCGTGGCGATGGCTGGGGTGTTGTAGGTCTGGTTCTTGAGGCTGTTTTCCACCGCGATCGGCAGCGACAGGAAGTCGGGCACCCACCGGTTCGACGCCGCGATCGCCTCGATCCGGCCCAGCGCGGCGGGGCTGAGGATCGCCAACCACAGACCACCGTCGGCGGCGAAGTTCTTCTGCGGCGCGAAGTAGTAGGCGTCGGTGTCGGCGATGTCGACCGGGAGCCCACCGGCGCCGGAGGTGGCGTCGATGACGACCAGCGCATCGCCGGCGTCGCGCGGCCGGGTGACGGGCACCGCGACACCCGTCGAGGTCTCGTTGTGGGCCCATGCGATGACGTCGACCGACGGGTCACCCTGCGGGTCGGGAGCGCTGCCGGGATCGGCCTTGATGATGATCGGGTCGCCGACGAACGGGTTCTTGGCCACCGAGGACGCGAATTTGGCGCTGAACTCGCCGTAGCTCAGGTGCAGTGACCGCTTGTCGATCAGGCCGAACGCTGCGGCGTCCCAGAACGCGGTCGCGCCGCCGTTGCCCAGAACGACCTCGTAGCCGTCGGGCACCGAAAAGAATTCCCGCAGCCCGGTGCGGACCCGGCCGACCAGATCCTTGACCGGTGCCTGGCGGTGCGACGTACCGAAAAGCGCGGCGGCGCTGGTGGAAAGGGCCTTCAGCTGTTCGGGTCGGACCTTAGAGGGGCCGGATCCGAAGCGTCCATCGCCGGGTTTGATGTTGTCGGGGATCGTGAGCTGGTCAGCCATGCTCATCAGGTTAGTGACCCGGCCAAGGTCGACTTTCAGCCGGTCGGACATGTGACGGTGGTCACAGTGCACATATGTTCACGGATGCAGCACAGTGGAGTTTGGGGTCTAGTAAGTTCCCGATACCTTGGGTACTGTGTTGGACACAGACCATCCAAATGTAAACCTCATTGGGGAGGCCAGGGCATGGCTCAGACAGGAACCGCCGAGAAGCAGGCGCGGACCAAGATCATTCGCCGCTGGCGTCGCAACATGGACGTCCAGGACGACCTCAAGTACGTGGAGATGCTGAACACCCTGTCCGAGGGGTCGGTGCGTCGTAATTTCAACCCGTACACCGACATCGATTGGGACTCGCCCGAGTTCGAGGTCATCGACAACGACCCGCGCTGGATCCTGCCGAAGACCGACCCGCTGGGCCGGCACCCCTGGTACCAGGCGCAGTCGCAGG
>CBAAAS010000308.1:0-4747 GCA_964658855.1 uncultured Mycobacterium sp. | reverse complement strand
AGTGGCGGGGACGCCCTTGAACGCCATTCCCAGGATATTGATCCTCAGCGGGACAGCCAGATTGCGCTTGTTGACCTCTTCGGCGATGAACCGTACCGTCTCGGCGGGCTGGCGCTCGTTGACCTGCCGGCTGGCGGTGGTGATCTCGAGCTCGATGCCGCGCTCGCGGGCGCTCTGCGCCAGGATGTGCGGGTCCTTTTCCAGGCATGGCCCACCGACCAATCCGGGCAGTGCAACGTTGGTGCGCTTGTAGCCGAGCTTGCCGGCCGAGATCACTTCGTGCGCTTTGACTGCGTACGCGTCGCAGACTCGTGCGACCTCGTTGGCGAAGCCGAATTGCACGTCCCGGTAGGTGTTGTCGACCAGCTTGATGATCTCGGCCGTCTCCGGGCTGGACACCTGTACCACCGAGTTGGTGAGCGACCGGAACAGGGCAGAAGCCCGATCAGATCCCGCCGGCTCGTCCGCACCGATGATCTGTGGCAGTTCGCGCAACTCTTGGAGTGCGTTGCCCTCGAGGGTGCGCTCGGGGCACATGGCGATATCGAATCCCTTGCCGGAAGCGGCCAGGATCGGTGACACCACGTCGCGGGTCGTTCCCACCTTGACCGTCGACCGAAGGACGATGAGCGCCCCGTCTTCCATGTTGGCGGCGACCTGGCCGGCCGCGGCTTCGATCATGTCGAGCCGCGCCGTCCCAGTGCCCGACAGCGGAGTCCCGACCGTGATGATGTAGGTGTCGCACACCGCATCCTCCGGGAACTGCTCGCTGGCGCAGAGCTTGCCAGACTCGACTACCCGGCTCAGGGCGTCCTCCAGCCCGGTCTCGGAAAAGTGCGGGATCCCCTTATTGGTCTTGTCGACCACCTCGGAGCGTTTCTCGATGCCGATCACCGTCTTACCGGTCTCGGCCAGCACCGTTGCAAGCGTCAGGCCGACATATCCAAGCCCGACGATGCCGACGTCATATCTCGTAGTACTCACTCTCTCCCCGCCTTATCCCTGGTCTCGCACCCGTTTGAGAGACAATTGGGGCGCTGAGATTGTTTGCTATCTGTCGGTCTGCTCTGGATAGAAGATACCGAACTTCTGAATGCTTTGCACATCGATCAGATACTTTCGGTTAGTTCGAGACTGTACATGGTGCCGATAGGTATGTATAGTGACGGACAAGTGCATCATCGGTATTCACACGTTCGGGGGCGTCCGGGCATCGCTGCAATTGCGGCTTTCCGCCGGTCGGCCTCCTTTCACCAGGAGGGGCGACATGTTGTTGGCCACCGCGAGCGAAGTGCAAGCGCCGCGAGCGTCGTTGTGACGCAACGAATCGAAGCGGTGCCGTCAATCTCGCGCGGCCGGCGCTTCTCGCTGGGCGATTTCACCGGCGCGAACTACACCAAGGGCAGAAGCTGGCCCGTGCAGCTGCTGTGGATGGCGGTTTCGCGGTACATCACCATGCAGTGGTGGTGCCCGAATCAACTGCGCGTCAAAGTATTACGTGCGTTCGGCGCCCGAATCGGAACGGGCACACTCATCCGGCACGACGTCAAGATCCACTGGCCGTGGAAGCTGGAAATCGGCGAGCACAGCTGGATCGGTGAATCGACCTGGATTCTCAACCTCGAGCCGGTCACCATTGGATCGAATACCTGTGTCTCCCAAGGCGTTCTGCTGTGCACCGGCAGTCACGACAGATTCAGCCCCACCTTCGAGTTCGACAACGGCCCGATCACCGTCGGGAATGCGGTGTGGATCGCCGCGCAGGCGACGGTCCTGAGAGGCGTTCACATCGCCGACGGCGCGACGGTCGGCGCTACCGCGTTGGTCACCGGCGATGTTGCCGAAGGCGTCACGATCCTGGCCCCTCGCTCACTTCCGGCGGTGAAGTCGTGAAGATCACAATTGTTGGTATCAACTACTTTCCGGAAGTCACCGGGATAGCGCCGTACACCACCGGGATGGCGGAAGGATTGGCGGCCTACGGGCACGAGGTCAACGTGGTGACCGGCTTGCCGCACTATCCGGAGTGGCGGATCTACGACGGCTACCGCTCCCAGCGGTCGTACCGGGAGATCATCAACGGGGTGACGGTTGATCGGCTGAGGCACTACGTACCCGAAAAACCCAGCCCACGCAATCGGATTCGGATGGAAGCCAGTTTCGCCAGAGCAGCGCTGACCGCAGGGTTCGACCGACCGTCGGTTGTCATCGCTGTCAGCCCGGCCCTGCTGTCGACGGCCGGCGTCGTCGCCGCCGCCCGGCTCAAGAAGGTGCCCGTTGGCGTCGTCGTTCAGGATCTTTATGGCAAGGGAGTCGTCGAAACCGGCGCGATGGGTGGCAGAACGGCGGATTTGGCCGCCCAATTCGAAGCGCGAGTCTTGCGTTCGGCGTCAGGGGTGTCGGTCATCCATGACCGCTTCCAGACGGTCTTGAACAGCGTCGGTGTCGACAACGGCTCGATGACGGTGATCCGCAACTGGACCCATCTCGGCGGCTCGGATAACCCGGAGTCTGTCGATTCGGCGGCCGTCCGGCGTCAATATGGCTGGGGTGCAGACGAACTGATTGTCGTGCATGCCGGAAATATGGGGGCCAAGCAGGGCCTGGAGAACGTCATTGCCACCGCCCGGCTGGCCACTGCCGAGCTGGCGCCGGCAACGATCCGGTTCGTTCTGCTCGGTGACGGAAACCAGCGGCCGAGACTCGAAGAAGACGGCGCGGGCGTCGGTTCGCTCGAATTCATCAAGCCGCTGCCGGACAAAGAATTTCGCGCCATGCTGCACGCCGCTGACGTTCTGCTGCTCAATGAGAAGCCGGGCGTGGGAGACATGGCAGTGCCGAGCAAACTCACCACCTACTTCATGACCGGCAAGCCCGTCGTCGCCGCGACGGATCATTCGAGCGCGGCCGCCGCCGAAATTCGGTCCGCCGCAGCAGGTGTGGTTGTGGCTCCTGGGGATCCGCGTGCCCTGCTCGAGGCCACGCTGGCGATCGGGCGGGACAAGCCCGCCGCTGCGCAGTTCGGGGACGCCGGCAAGAGGTACTCCCAGAAAACGCTGGATCGCAACACCGCCATCAGCCGCTTCGACGAGTGGTGTCGTGACCTCGCCGCATCCTCGTCAACGATGGTGCGCGACCGATGAAGGTGCTTCACGTGGTGACGTTGGTGACCCCGGACGGTGCGTTCGGAGGACCGACGCGGGTAGCGGTCAATCTGTGTTCCGCCTTGCGGGACCAGGGCCACGACGCGATCATTGCGGCCGGAGTCAGTGGCTTCGACGAGCCGCCCAGTTCCCTCGGCGGCGTGCCCGCCCACCTGTTCCCGGCCCGACGGGTGATTCGGGGCTTCGGCCATGCACCGACTTATGCACCGGCGCTGCGTCGTTGGATCAACGAACACGCGCACAAGTTCGACATCGTCCACATCCATCTTGCTCGGGATCTGGTGACCCTTCCGGTGGCGGCGAGGTTGCAGCGGCTGGGAATACCTTTTGTCGTGCAGACGCACGGCATGATCGCGCCGCACGGCCATCCGCTTGCGGCGATGATCGACCGGTTGTGGACGGTCAAGTTGCTCCGCTCCGCCGCGATGGTCTTTCATCTGAACTCGACCGAGCGCCAGGATCTCTGCACTGTCGGCGGCACTGAACTTCCACTTCGGGAACTCAGGAACGGCGTGCCGGCCCCTGCGGCGCGGATCAGTGAGCCCGCGTCGGAGACGCTTTCCGAGGTGTTGTTCCTCGCCAGACTCCATGATCGCAAGAGGCCGGAAGTCTTCGCCGAAGCTGCCTTCTCGCTGCTGAAGTCGGGAGTTCGCGCCCGGTTCGCCATCGTGGGACCGCCGGCGGGAGCCGAGTCCAGCGTTGATGCGATCATCGCGCAGGCGCGTTCGGAAGGGTTTGGCGAAGACTGCATTCGGCGCGAGCCTGCGGTAGAGCCTGATCGCACCGGCGAGCGTATGTCGCGCGCATCCGTGTATGTGCTGCCCTCTGTGCAGGAGCCGTTCCCGATGACGGTATTGGAAGCGATGATGCTCGGCATTCCCGTGATCATTCGTGCCGACAACGGTCTGGCGAAGTTCGTTGAAACCCGCGGCTGCGGTGTGGTTGTCGACGGCGGTCCACAATCCTTCGCGCAAGCAATATCCGACCTGCTCGCCGACCATTCGAGCGCCCGCGAAATGGGCCGGCGGGGTCGATCGGCAGCCGAATCAGCATTCGGCATCGCCGGTGTCGGCCGGGAACTGGAACACGCTTATCGCCACGTCTTATACGAGGACAGCGAATGATTACGCTCGGAGCACGCCGAACTGCTATCCCCGCAGCCCAGGTTGTCCTGGCCGTGGTGCTGGCAGTCATTGTGGCCGTGACACTTTGGTGGGGGTTCGTGCGGGAGCATGCGCCGCTGGGGCCGCCGGGAATTCGGGTCGAAGCCGACTTCACCAATACCCCCGACGGTCCGGCGCCCCACCGATTCGACGGCGGACAGCCGGCGACCATCGTGGCCAGCCCGGACGATGCCGGCGATCGACTCCGAGTCGAGCACGGCCGGTTGACCTATCGACCGACGACGCAAGGCAGCGCCGGCGCATTCTTCAGTTCCCCCGATCTCGGTTCGTCGGTGAAGGGTATCGGCGCGCGGTTCGTCTTCCGACCCGGATCGGGCACGCTGGGCGCAATCACACTCGTCGTGTCACGGGGCATCGGCAATGGCGTTCCCCCCATGACCAGGCCACTGGCGATCAACT
>CBAAAS010000307.1:0-4760 GCA_964658855.1 uncultured Mycobacterium sp. | reverse complement strand
GGCTTTGGAACGGGCCGTGCTGGAACCGGCGGACCCGGGGGCCCCGCCACCCGCTCCGGGCGCGCCGGCACCCGCATTGCCCGCGCCACCGCCGCCCGGACAGCCGGCCGGCGGAAACGGTGCGCCGCCGGCGCCCGGCACGGTGTCGACCTAGCCCAATTACACGTATGAGTAATTACGTGAAAGTGGGTATACGGACGGCCAGTCCAATGCAGGACTAGCAAATACGGCAAGGAGTTCCGAATGGGTGTCATGGCAGCTACCGAAACTTTGGCTTTGGCCACGCCGACCGCCGTCGGGTGGATTGGCTACGTCATCATCGGCGGTATCGCCGGTTGGCTGGCCAGCAAGGTCGTCAAGGGCTCCGGCTCGGGCATCTTGATCGACATCGTCGTCGGGGTAATCGGTGGATTTCTCGGCGGCTTTCTGCTCAGCAAGCTCGGCTTCGACGTTGTGAGTGGCCGCCACTGGTTCACTTTCTTCACAGCATTCCTCGGGGCCGTTCTTCTGCTCTTCCTCGTGCGATTGGTGCGCAGCTCCAGCCGACGCTAAGCCGTTGCGGCAGTGGTGATCGGCGGCATGCTGTAGCTATGACAGCCGCTCTTCCCACCACGATGCGCGCGTGGCAGGTCGCTCACCCGGGTCCGGTCGGCACCGAGCCGCTGGAATATGTCAGCACCCCGGTCCCGCAGCCGGGACGGTCGGAGCTTCTGGTCGCCGTTCGTGCCTGCGGCGTGTGCCGCACCGATCTGCATGTCACCGAAGGCGACCTTCCGGTGCACCGGGACAGGGTGACGCCCGGACACGAGGTGGTCGGCGAGGTTGTTGCCCTCGGCGACGACGTCGAGGATGAGTTCCACATCGGCGACCGGGTCGGTATCGCGTGGCTGCGGCACACGTGCGGGGTATGCGCTTACTGCCGGCGCGGCGACGAGAACCTGTGCCCTGAGTCCCGCTACACGGGGTGGGATGCCGACGGTGGATACGCCGAATTCGCCGCCGTCCCTGCAGCGTTCGCTCACCGTCTGCCGGACGGCTATAGCGACAGCGAACTAGCGCCCTTGTTGTGCGCCGGCATCATCGGCTACCGGTCGCTGCAGCGTGCGGCGCTTCCTCCCGGCGGTCGCCTGGGCATCTACGGTTTCGGCGGCAGCGCGCATATCACCGCGCAGGTCGCGCTGACTCAAGGCGCCGAGGTGCACGTGATGACACGTGGCGCCGCGGCGCAGCAGCTGGCGCTCGAACTCGGCGCCGCGTCCGCACAAGGTGCCGCCGATCCGCCACCGGTGCAGCTCGACGCCGCGATCCTGTTCGCACCGGTCGGCGATTTGGTGCTGCCGGCGCTGGAGGCGCTGGACCGCGGCGGGACGCTGGCGATCGCCGGCATCCATCTCAGCGACATCCCCGCCCTGAATTACCAGCGGCATCTGTTCCAGGAACGTCAGATTCGCTCGGTCAGTTCGAACACCCGCGCCGACGCGCGGGCTTTCCTCGACTTCGTCGGCGAGCACCACATCGCCGTGACCACCCCGGAATATCCACTGAGTCAAGCGAATCGGGCGCTGTCGGATCTCAGCGCCGGCCGCATCTCCGGGGCGGCTGTGCTCCGGGTTAGCGGCTCCTAGCTGGACAGCTGCCAGACCATGGCAGCGGCCAAAGCCCCTAGTCCGTTGAGCGACCAGTGCAGCGCGATCGGCGCGAGCAGACTGCCGCTGCGTCGTCGCAGCCAACTGAATACGAAACCGGCCGCCGCGGTCGCGACCACCGCCAACACAACCCCGGCTACCATGCCGACGACTCCGCCGCCGAAGATCCTGGTGAAGCCGACGTTGCTGCTCGTCAGCCCAAGTGACGTCGCAATGTGCCACATCCCGAATAGCAGCGAGCCGGCCAGCGCCACACCACGAAAACCCCACGCCCGGTTCAGGGCACCGTGCAGCACGCCACGAAACGCCAACTCCTCAGGGATGACGGTTTGCAGCGGGATGATGATCATCGACGCCAGCAGGGCGCCCGAAATCGTCGCGTAGTGCTGGTTCATGAACATCGGCCGGGTCAGCGGTAACAGTGCGCCCACCGCGACCACCGCCATCACCGACGCGACGGCGCCCGCGGCATACGCGGCGCCCGACTTCCAATGTTCGCGGCCCAGACCGAGTTCAGCCCAGCCCAGACCGTTGACCCGCAACCAGGCAACCAAGCCGATCGCGGCAACCGGAACCGTCACGATGCTCGCCCACGGCGTGGTGAAGTGCGCGATCAGATTGGTCAACGTCAGAACGACCACAACGACCGCGACGTCGACCTGGATACGGAAGTGGTGCAGTGCCGAGAGTTGCGCGCGCAGCGGGTGCGGTTCCGCGGCGACACTCTCGTAGTCCGACATCTCACCAGGCTACCGATGACAACGAGGCAGGTGACTCAAGTTGACACGTGCCAACTACGCTGGCCTGATGCCTGACGACCTGCTCACGTCGCTGCGGGTGCTCGACCTCTGCGACGACGACGGTGATGCCGTCACGCGGATACTGGCCGACTTCGGTGCCGACGTCTTGAAGGTGGAGCCGCCCGGCGGCAGCCCATCACGGACGAGTCGGCCGACGATGCGGGGCACCGGCATCCGCTTCGCGCTGCACAACGCGAACAAGCGCAGCGCGGTACTCGACCCGTCCAACCCGGCGGACCGCGAGCGGCTGATAGAGCTCGCCGGCGGCGCCGACATTGTCGTCGACAGTGGGTTTCCCGGCCGGACCGCCGCCTACGGAACCTCCTGCGAACAGCTCGCCGATCGGTTCCCGGCGTTGGTGGCGATGTCGGTCACCGACTTCGGTAGGACGGGACCCCGCGCGGCGTGGCGGGCGACCGACCCCGTGCTCTATGCGCTGTCGGGTGCGCTGGCCCGGTCCGGCCCCACCACCGGCACACCTGTATCGCCGCCCGACGGTATCGCCTCGGCCACCGCCGCCGTCCAGGCCGCCTGGTCAGCACTGGTCGCCTACTACAACAGATTACGTTGTGGCACAGGCGATTACATTGACTTCGCCCGGTTCGACGCGGTGGTAATGGCGCTCGACCCGGCGTTCGGAGCGCACGGTCAGGCCGCTGCGGGCATCCGCCGGCCGGACCGGTGGCGTGGACGGCCCAAGAACCAGGATGCCTACCCCATCTATGCCTGCCGGGACGGCCATGTCCGGCTGTGCGTGATGTCGCCACGACAGTGGCATGGCCTGCGACGCTGGTTAGGGGAACCCGAAGAGTTCCAGGACCCGAAGTACGACGTCATCGCGGCGCGGTTCGCGGCCTGGCCCCAGATCGGCGTACTGGTCCAGCGACTGTTCGCCGACCAGACGATGAAAGCACTTGTGGCAGAAGGACAGTCATACGGTGTGGCGATATCAGCCGTACTGGATCCCGCGCAGATCCTGGCGTCCGACCACTTCCAGGCCGTCGGCGCGGTCATCGACGCCGAGCTTGTCTCCGGCGTGCGGAGCACCATCCCGACGGGCTATTACTCGGTCAACGGCCGGCACATCGGTTTTCGCACACCCGCTCCGCCGGCGGGCGTCCACGATGCGCAGTGGAACGCCGAGGCTGCGCCGATCGCGGCGCCCGCAAGATCTGGGCCGCGCCCGTTTGACGGGCTACGCATCATCGACCTCGGCATCATCGTCGCCGGCGGCGAACTCAGCAGACTGTTCGGCGATCTGGGCGCCGAGGTGATCAAGGTTGAGAGCACGGCCTACCCGGACGGACTGCGACAGGCCCGCGTCGGGGAACCCATGAGCGAGTCCTTCGCGTGGACGCATCGCAACAATCTGGCGTTCGGGCTGGACCTGCGCAGTACCGCCGGCAAGCAGGTATTCAGCCGACTGGCCGCTGACGCCGACGCGGTGTTCGCCAACTTCAAGCCGGGAACGCTTGCCGCACTGGGCTTTCCATTCGAAGCACTGCAGTCCTTGAATCGGCGCGTGGTGCTGGCCGAAAGCAGTGCCTTCGGCGACCGCGGGCCGTGGAGCAACCGGCTGGGGTACGGACCGCTGGTGCGCGCCACCGCAGGCGTCAGCAAGCTCTGGACAGACCCGCACCCGCAGTCAGACGACTCCGACTCCCGGCACCGGTTCTACGACGCCACGACCGTCTTTCCCGATCACGTGGTCGGACGGATCACCGCGATCGGCGCGCTGGCTGCATTGATCCATCGTGACCGCACCGGCACCGGGGGTCGCGTGCACGTCTCGCAGGCGGAGGCCGTCGTCAACCAACTCGACACGCACTATGTCACGGACGCGGCACGCGCCGACGACGACGCCGAATTGGAAGACGACATCAGCCTGCACGAGGTTTTACCGTGCGCAGGCGACGATGAGTGGTGTGCGATTTCGATCCGCTCCGACACTGACTGGCATTCGGCCAGTGCGATTTTCGGGCTCGCTGAGCTAGCCGGCGAGCCACGGTTCGTCACCGGCGAGGCGCGACTGGCGCATCGGGGCGAGTTGGTTGCGCAGGTGTCGACGTGGACGCGTGACCGCTCACCGCAAGAGGTCGCCCAAGCCCTGCAATCGGCCGGAGTCCCGGCCGGGCAGATGAACCGCCCGCCGGACATCCTGGAAGATCCACAGCTGAGCGAGCGAAAGTTGTACAGCGACATGCGTCATCCGCTGTTCGATCATCCGCTGGCCGCCGAGACCGGCCCGGCGCCGTTCCGGCACATCCCGCCGGCGCTTCAACGTCCGGCGCCGCTGCCCGGGCAGGACACCCGT
>CBAAAS010000306.1:0-4772 GCA_964658855.1 uncultured Mycobacterium sp. | reverse complement strand
CTTCCCGGACGGCAGCGGCACCTTGGGCGCCGGCGACACCCGGTTGCTGCTGCCGATGCCGTCGGACTGGTCCTACGCCGAAGGCGCGGCGATTTCGGCTGTTTTCACCACCGCGTACTACGCGTTCGTCCACCTTGCCGACGTCAAGCCTGGTCAGCGGTTGCTGCTGCATGCCGGAACCGGTGGCGTGGGTATGGCCGCCGCGCAGTTGGCGCGGCACTTCGGATTGGAAGTCTTCGCGACTGCCAGCCGCCCCAAATGGGACACGTTGCGGGCGATGGGCTTTGACGACGACCACATCGGCGATTCCCGAACGCTGGAATTCGAGGACAAGTTCCGTGCCATCGTCGGCGACCGCGGTTTCGACATCGTGCTGGACTCGTTGGCCGGTGAATTCGTCGACGCCTCGCTGCGACTGGTCAAGCCCGGCGGGGTGTTCCTCGAGATGGGGAAGACCGACATTCGTGACCCGGGAAAGATCGCCGAGGAGTATCCAGGCGTCCGCTACCGCGCGTTCGATCTGTTCGAGCCCGGCCGCAACCGGATGCACCAGTACATGCTGGAGCTCGCTGAACTCTTCGACGCCGGTGTGCTGCGGCCGCTGCCGGTGACGACCTTCGACGTGCGCCGTGCGCCCGCGGCTCTGCGGTACCTCAGCCAGGCCCGTCACACCGGCAAGGTCGTACTGAACATGCCGGACGCGTGGACGCGGGGCACGGTGCTCATCACCGGTGGTACCGGCATGGCCGGCTCGGCACTGGCCCGTCACCTGGTGGCCAATCATGGTGTGCGGCAACTGATGTTGCTCGGCCGCCGCGGTCCGGATGCCCCGGGCGCCGCCGAGTTGACGGCCGAGTTGTCGGCCGCTGGTGCCGTCGTGTCGGTGGTGGCGTGTGACGCCGCGGATCGCGCTGCGCTGGCGAAGGTGATCGCCGACATTCCGGTGCAGCATCCACTGTCGGCGGTGGTGCATGCCGCGGGTGTGCTCGACGATGCGGTGCTGACCTCGTTGACCCCGGAACGGGTCGACGCGGTGCTTCGGGCCAAGGTGGACGCGGCCTGGAATCTGCATGAGCTGACCCAGGATTCGAACGTCTTGGCATTCGTGGTGTTCTCCTCGATGGCCGGTCTCGTCGGATCCTCGGGCCAGGCGAACTATGCGGCGGCCAACAGCTTCCTCGATGGTTTGGCCGCGCACCGCCGGGCGCACGGTCTGCCGGCGATCTCACTGGGCTGGGGTCTGTGGGAGCAGGCCAGCGAGATGACAGGCGGACTCGACGAGGCGGGCCGGGCCCGACTGGCCCGCACCGGTGTCAAGGCTCTGTCATCGGCCGACGCGCTGCTGCTTTTCGACACCGCGATGATCATCGACGAGCCTTTCCTGCTGCCGGCGCACATCGATGCCGTCGCGCTGCGGGCCAACGCCGCCGTGGTGCCGCCGATGTTCCTCGACCTGATCAACGCACCGACCCGTCGACGGGTGGACGATTCACTGGCTGCCAGCAAGTCCAAGTCCGCGTTGGCGCAACGTATTCACGGACTGTCCGAGGACGAGCAGCACGCGGTACTGCTGGATCTGGTGCGTTCGCACATTGCCACCGTGCTGGGTAACACCACACCCGAGGCCATCGACCCGGACAAGGCATTCCAGGAGTTGGGCTTCGACTCGCTGACCGCAGTCGAGATGCGCAACCGCCTCAAAGCCGCCACCGGGCTGGCGCTTTCGCCGACGTTGATCTTCGACTACCCGACACCGAGCCGATTGGCGTCCTACTTCCGCACCGAACTTGCCGGTGTACCGCAGGAAGTCAAGGCCGTCCCCGCGGTGCGGATCACCGGCGACGAACAGATCGCGATCGTCGGCATGTCGTGCCGCTACCCGGGCGGGGTGAACTCTCCGGAAGATTTGTGGGACATGGTCATCCAAGGCCGTGACGTCATCAGCGAATTCCCCGGCGACCGCGGCTGGGACCTGGCCAATCTGTACAACCCCGACCCCGATGCGGCCGAGACCTGCTACACCCGGGTCGGCGGATTCGTCGAAGACGTCGGCGATTTCGATCCTGCGTTCTTCGGCATCGGACCGTCCGAAGCACTCGCGATGGATCCCCAGCAGCGGATGTTCCTCGAGCTGACCTGGGAGGCCTTGGAGCGGGCCGGAATCGACCCGACCACGTTGCGGGGGAGCGCCACCGGTGTCTTCGCCGGCCTGATGACGCAGGGCTACGGCATGTTCTCCGCCAAGCCGGTGGAGGGCTTCCGGCTGACCGGCCAACTGTCCAGCGTCGCGTCCGGCCGGGTGTCCTACGTGCTCGGGCTGGAAGGCCCTGCGGTATCGGTGGACACCGCCTGCTCGACGTCGCTGGTGACCCTGCACATGGCTGCGCAGTCTTTGCGGACCGGCGAGTCCGACCTCGCGCTGGCCGGTGGTGTCACGATCAACGCCACGCCTGACATCTTTGTCGAATTCAGCCGCTGGCGCGGCCTTTCCACCGACGGCCGCTGCAAGGCGTTCGCCGGCGCCGCCGACGGCACCGGCTTCTCCGAGGGCGGCGGCATGCTGGTGCTGGAGCGGCTGTCCGATGCCCAGCGTCTCGGCCATCCCATCCTCGCCCTCGTCAGCGGTTCGGCGATCAACCAGGACGGCGCCTCCAACGGGCTGACCGCACCGAATGGCCCCTCGCAGCAGCGGGTGGTTCGCTCGGCATTGGCCAGCGCCGGACTGAGCAGCGCCGACGTCGACGTGGTCGAAGGCCATGGCACCGGCACCACGCTGGGCGATCCGATTGAGGCACAAGCGATTCTGGCGACCTACGGGCAAGACCGGCAGCGGCCGCTGTGGTTGGGGTCGATCAAGTCGAACATGGGCCACACCCAGGCCGCCGCCGGTGTCGCCGGGATCATGAAGATGATCCTGGCCATGCGCCACGAGGTGCTGCCGGCGACCTTGCACGTGGATGCGCCCAGCCCGCATGTGGATTGGTCGATGGGCTCGGTGCAACTGCTCACAGAACCGCAGCCCTGGAAGGTCGAGTCGGCCAACGGTCGGCCGCGTCGGGCCGGGGTGTCGTCGTTCGGTATCAGCGGGACAAACGCGCACGTGATCATCGAGTCCGCTCCGCCGGTCGAGCAGACCGTTGAGGCAAACCCGGTCTCGCCGCCGGCCGTCATCCCGTGGGTCGTGACTGCCAAGTCGACCGCGGCTTTGGAATCCCAGGCTTCGCGATTGGCCGAGTTTGTCGGGGCACGCGCCGAATTGGCTGCCACCGACGTGGGATGGTCGCTGGCGGGTCGCGCCGAATTCGGGCAGCGCGCCGTGACGCTCGGCGCCGACCGCGACCAACTGCTGGCCGGCCTGGCTGAGTTGGCCGACGGTCAGCCAGGTGTGTCGGTGATCACCGGCACCGGTCTGCCCGGCAAAACCGTTTTCGTGTTTCCCGGCCAGGGCTCGCAATGGCTCGGAATGGGCATGGGACTGCACGCCACCTACCCGGTTTTCGCCGAGGCCTTCAACACCGTGGTCGGCGAACTGGACCGCCACCTGTTGCGCCCATTGCGTGAAGTGATGTGGGGTCATGACGAAGACCTCTTGAACACAACCGAATTCGCCCAGCCGGCGCTATTTGCCTTCGAGGTAGCGCTGTACCGGCTGCTGCAGTCGTGGGGAGTGCGGCCCGATTTCGTGATGGGCCACTCAGTCGGCGAGTTGACCGCGGCACACGTCGCCGGTGCTCTTTCGCTGGAGAACTCCGCGCTGCTGGTGGTCGCACGCGGCCGCTTCATGCAGGCGCTGCCGGCCGGCGGTGCGATGGTCGCGGTGCAGGCCACCGAGGACGAGGTGCGGCCGCTGCTTACCGACGATGTCGGGATCGCCGCGGTGAACGGCCCGTCGTCGGTCGTGGTGTCAGGGGACGAGCACGCGGTCAACGCCATCGCCGAGCAGCTGCGCGCGCAAGGTCGGCGGGTGCACCAGCTCGCGGTGTCGCACGCGTTCCACTCGCCGCTGATGGAACCGATGATCGGCGAATTCAAGTCAGCGGCAAGGGAACTGACGGTCAACCCGGTCACCGTCCCGGTGATCTCCAATGTCACCGGAGAACTGGCCGGCGATGACTTCGCATCGGCCGACTACTGGACGCGGCACATCCGCGCTGCGGTCCGGTTTGCCGACAGCATCCGCTTCGCGAACTCGACCGGCGCCAGCCGATTCCTGGAAGTGGGTCCCGGGGGCGGTCTCACCTCCTCGATCGAGGAGTCGCTGGCCGAGGCCGACATCGCGTCGGTGCCGTTGCTGCGCAAAGACCGTCCCGAAGCCGACAGCCTGATGGCCGGCGTGGCGCGGGCGTTCGTGGCGGGTGTCGGAGTGGACTGGCGTGCCACGCTGCCCGGCGCCGGATTCGTTGAGCTGCCGACCTACGCCTTTGAGCGACGCCGTTTTTGGCTGTCCGCCGATGACGCCGCGGTCGACGCCGAGGGCCTCGGGCTGTCGGCCAGTGAGCACACGTTGTTGCGCGCGGTGATCGACCTGCCGACTTCGGGCGGCGTCGTGCTGACCGGTCGGCTCTCGGCGGGGTCGCAGGGCTGGCTGTCCGATCACGCGGTCGGCGGAGTGGTCATCTTCCCGGGTGCCGGCTTTGTCGAGATGGCCATCCGCGCCGGTGACGAGGTCGGTTGCTCGGTCGTCGACGAGTTGACGCTGGCGGCGCCGCTGGTGATTCCGGCAACCGGTTCGGTGGCGGTGCAGGTGGTCGTCGATGGTGCCGACGAGTCGG
>CBAAAS010000305.1:1331-4777 GCA_964658855.1 uncultured Mycobacterium sp. | reverse complement strand
CGATACGCCCTGACAATCGGTTCGAGTTCGTCCGGGGTCGCACCGTGCATGATCACCGCATCGGCCCCGTAGTCGAATTCCTGTCGGATGCGGTCTACGCACTGCTGCGACGACCCGGTTGCCGACGGCTCCAGCCACTCGTCGGGAATGAGTGTCGCGACGTGTTCGATCTGCTCCGCCGTTGCCTTGTGGTCGATTCCACCGGCGATCGACGTCACCACTGAGTCGGCCCGAAATCGATCCAGCACAGTGGGATTCCAGTTGTTCGTCCGCACCAACAGGTCGCCGTATCCCTGAAGGTAGGTGGCCAATCGCGCGACGGTCTTCTTCAGCCGCAGCTCTTCGGGCAGATGATCGCCGACCGTGGCGAAACACGACCAGACTCGCACGCTGTCGGGATCGCGACCCGCTTTTTCCGCGGCGGTCTTCACGGTCTTGACGCAGCCCTGCAATGTCTCGGGCGTGAAATAGGTGTGCAGGATGACGTCGTCGAAGGCCCGGCCGCCCAACGCCAGAGTGTTAGGCCCGAAGGCCACCAGGGCCAGCCGGATGTCCTCGTCGAAGTCCGGATCGAGAAAAAGGATGGGGTACTTACCCATTGGTCCGTCGTGGTTGAAGATCACCTCGCCGTGCCACAGCCGGCGCATCACCTGCGCCCAATCCTCCATCTGTGCGGTCGAGACCGCCGGGACGCCGAACGCACCGTAGATGGCGGCGATCCCGCGGCCGATGCCGAAGGTGAATCGGCCGCCGGACAGCCGGTGCATCGTGGTGGCGAAGGATCCGGTGATCAACGGGTGTCGGGTGTTGTGATTGGTTGCAGCGGTGGCGATCTGCATTCGACTGGTGACCGCGCATGCGGCGCCGACCAGCGATGACGCTTCTTTGACGTTCCAGCGCTCGGAGATGAACGCGGTGCCCAGGCCCAATTCCTCGCCGCGTCGGGCCTCGTCCATCAGGGCGGCCGGGCCTTCACCGCCGGCTCCGGCCAGCAGGTAATAACCCAATTCGTCGAGCGCGCGATCGCTCATGTGACAACTCCTTGTAAGAATCGTTCGGTGACCCCAAAGACTTTCCGCGAGAAGATGTGACCGACATGGCTGCCGTCATACCAGTACAACTGCCCGCCCCAGCGCTCTTGTAACGCAATCGTGGGCTCGCGCATCGCCATCCGGTCATGCCACGCGCCGACGATCAGGCGACGTTGCGGCGGTGGTGCGGGGTCGACGGCCAGTGGATCGATCACCGATGTCAGCTTCGCCACCACCGGGGATTCCAGCAGTTCCCGGAACCCGTCGCGCGAGGAGCCCCAACGATTCAGATGCCGCGCGATCATCGCGTTGAGTCCGAGGATCGGCGTGTACAAACCCACCGCGTCGATGTCGCGCTCCAGGTGCGACACCAGTGCGGCCACCGGGGTACCCATCGAAATCCCGCACACCACAACGGCACTGGCCTGAGGTCGCACCCACTTGACCACGGCCCGTATCTCCGAGACCGCCCGCATCATGCCGGCGACGTTGCCGAGCGGATCCATGTCCGGGTAGGGCGGCCATTCCCGTCGTCGACAGCCATGACCGGGCTGCACAGGCATCGCGACGTTGAAGCCCAACTGGTGGTGGATGCGTCCGATTCGGGTCAGCAGCAGGTCCTCCACGCCGCCTTGACCGGCGCCATGCACCCAGACCAGCCACGGCCTCGGACCGCCCGGGTGCCGGCACAGATGGACCACGGCCCTCGCCGGGCCCCCGAGCCCTTCGACCGCCAAGCTCTCCGGCAGCGCCGGGTCGTGCTCGAAGGTCAGCCGCTCGTAGGCGAGGCCGGCAACGCGTCGGCGTTCGGTCGACTGGACCCGCAACGGTTGTGGTTCAGCGTGTGCGCGATCGATACCCAATGCTGACAGCTCTTCGGCTGCCGCGTTGCACGCATCCGGCGACCGAACCGCTTTCGGGGACTCGCCCAGCAGCGAAAATCCAGACAGCGCAAGCTCGTCCAGCATGACCTCGCCGAACTGACGCACCCCGCGCGGCGATGCCGGATTCCACCCAGTGGACTCCCTGAGTCCGGCCACCGTGCGCGGCAACAGCATGCCCAGCTCGCGGGTCACGTTGAGACCGAGTGTTGCCAATGACATGCCGCTCCCCTACGCCAGTGTGAAGCCGGTGTATCCGGCGGCCGCGATGTCGTCGCAGCGGCGCCGGTATTCAGGGATTCCGCCGGTATAACCCATGTACATCCGTTTCTTGCCGGGCACGTTGCCACCGTTGTACCAGGAGTTGCACGATGGATGGACCAGAACGGTAGGCGCGACCAGCGAGGTCGCGTGGTCGATCCAATCCTGTTGCGCGGTAGCCGTTGCTTCGATGGTGCGGATGTCGTTGGCGCGCAGGTAAGCAATGCAGTCGCCGATCCACTCCACGTGTTGTTCGAGTGCGGCGACGAAGTTGGTGGCCGCGCTGGGACTGCCCGGGCCCTGGATGGTGAACAAGTTCGGAAAGCCCGCGACCGCCAGCCCGAGATACGACAGTGGCCCTTCGGTAGCCCAGAATTCACCGAGCGACACATTGTCGCGCCCGCGGATGTCGATGCGACGCAGGGCGCCGGTCATGGCATCGAATCCGGTGGCATAGATGATCACGTCCAAGTCGAAACGTCCTCTTTCGGTTCGGATACCGGTTGCCGTCATCTCACGGATCGGCGCCGTGCGCAGATCGACCAGTGTCACGTTGTCGCGGTTGAACGTCTCGTAGTAACCCTGATCGATGATCGGACGCTTACACGCGAAGGGATAGTCGGGCACCAGCGACGCCGCCGTCTCCGGGTCCTTGACGATCCGGGCGACCGCTTCGCCGTACAACGTCGTGGCCATCCGGTTGGCTTCGATGTCGAAGAACACATCGCCCCAATTCAGCGCGCCCAGCACACCGTTCTCGTCGATGGCGCGCAACTGATCTTCGCGTGAAGCCGATTTCAAAGATGGCCTGCCCAGCATCTCGAGCAACACCGAGAAAGCACTCAGCCGAGCGGCACCAATCGGGTGAACGCGTTGGGCCGCACGGATTTCGGCATAGCCGGCTTTCATTCCGTCCAACTCGCCGGGCTCGAACCGTCGAACCTGCCACGGCAGGGTGTAGGCCGGTGAGCGCTGAAACACCAACAGCTGCTCGGCTTCTCGAGCAACAACCGGTATCAGCTGGACACCGGTTGAGCCGGTCCCGATGACGCCGACCCGCTTGCCCGTGAAGTCGAAGCCTTGGTCCGGCCAGCGGGCGGTGAACAACGATATGCCGGCGAAGTCATCCATGCCAGAAATGTCGGGTTCCAAGGGCGCCGACAAGATTCCGGTCGCAGCGACGACGAACGGGGCCCGCAGGCTCTCACCGGACTCGGTGTGGATTGTCCAGACAGCCGCCTGTTCGTCGAAGTTCATGCCAACGACCTTGGTG
>CBAAAS010000305.1:0-1231 GCA_964658855.1 uncultured Mycobacterium sp. | reverse complement strand
GACCTGGAATCCATACTGTAACGTACTTAGTATCGCCGCCACGAGTGCTTGAGGAGCCGGTGTGAAAGTACCGTTCACCTGGAAAGTCACCGGTTGGTTCATGGTCGGATGGTCGCCGGAATTCCCCGTCGGCGAGACGCGGCCGCTGCACTACTTCGGCGAGGATCTGGTCGCCTACCGCGACGACGACGGCGTGCTGCACGTCCTGGAAGGACACTGCAAACACCTCGGCGCCCACATCGGCCAGGGCGGCACCGTCGTTGGCGACTGTGTCCAGTGCCCGTTCCACGGATGGCGCTGGGGACCCGACGGGACCAATCGACACATCCCCTATCAGCCGGACCGGCCCAACAAAGCATTGCGGTTGCGGGTGTACCCCGTTAAGGAACAGTACGACTGCGTCTTCATCTGGCATCAGCCCGAAGGTAAGGAGCCGCAGTGGGAGATGCCGGACATCTTCGGTAAGTTTCCGCAATTCGAGACCGATCCGGCCGCCTACTACCGCGCGTACCCGGAGTTCTCCCGCCGGGCTGAGCGCGAACCGGTGCATCCGCAGATTGTGGCCGAGAACGCACCAGACAGTGCACATTTCGAGTATGTGCACCATGCCACGGTGACGCCCCGGATGCTGGATTGGAAGGTCGTCGACCACGAGTGGCGATTCGTCGCGGGCTGGCCGGATGCGCGCAGCGAGGACCCCGAGGATCTGGCGCTGCGGTTCCACAGCCACCTGTTCGGCTTGGGCGGCGCGATCAGTGTCTTCGAGGGCGCCCAGAACCATCGACTGATCTTCACCTGCACTCCGGTCGACGACGAGTGCTCGGACCTGTTCTATTCGATCTGGTGGCCCCGGCTTCCCGGTGACTCGTCTGACGTACCGCACGGCGGCCTGAGAGACACCATCGAAAAGCATTTCCTGTCAACGGTCTTCGATGATCTGCAGATCTGGCGCTACCAGAAGTACGTGGAAAATCCGGCGCTGTCCAAAGAAGATGCGAAAGGGTATATGGCACTGCGGAAGTGGGCGACCCAGTTCTACGAAGTGCCGGCGTGAAGCCCTCGCTCGCGGAACTCGCGGCACCCGCGCACACCGCGATCGTCACCCAGGAGTGTCAAGGCGCCGTCATCGGCCCGAACGCCGGGTTGGTGCAGCTCGCCGAGGAAGCACAGCGCGTAGCTCTACCCAACATCACCAGGTTGCTGCCGGTGGCCCGCGCGGCGGGCGTGCAGG
>CBAAAS010000304.1:0-4779 GCA_964658855.1 uncultured Mycobacterium sp. | reverse complement strand
GAAGAACTCGTCGACCAGCCTCTACGTCTACGCCCGTGAGACGGTCGGCTACGCGCTGATGATCGACGGCCGGGTGCACAGCCCCGCCAGCGGACCGGGCACGATCACCAACCTGCCCGCGCAGTCGGAGTTGCTGGGCGGCTCGGGGTTGCTGGAATCGACCGTCAGCGACGAGGCCGTGTTGGCCGCCGCGCGCCGGCTGCGCATCCTGCCGGCCCACAACAGCGGATCCGGCAGCGGCACGGTGACCGAGGTCCTGAAAATCGCCCGCAGCGGCAACAAGCAGGCCCAGGAACTGCTCGACGAGCGAGCCCGGGTGCTCGGCGAATCCGTTGCGCTGCTGCGTGATCTGCTCAACCCCGACGACCTGGTGGTCGGCGGTCAAGCCTTCACTGAATATCCCGAGGGCATGGCGCGGGTGGAGGAGGCCTATAAGGCCCGCCTGGTGTTGCCACCGCGCGATATCCGGGTGACCGCCTTCGGCAACCGGGTGCAGGAGTCCGGCGCCGGCATCGTGTCGCTGGCCGGCCTGTACTCCGACCCGCTGGGCGCCATGCGCCGCGCGGCGCCGCCGTTGCCCGTCTACGAGGTTGACGTCGAGACACCCGCCTGACCTGGGGTTCCACCCGGTGCTGCAAAGATGGCTGGGTGGCCCTCACTGACTTCTCCCGGCCGGACACTTCCGAGCTGACCAATCCGCGTCGCGTCGCGGTGCTGGCGGTGCACACGTCGCCGCTTGCGCAGCCCGGCATGGGCGATGCCGGCGGGATGAATGTCTACGTGCTGCAGAGCGCGCTGCACCTGGCCCGCCGCGGCGTCGAGGTGGAAATCTTCACCCGCGCCACGGCGTCCACCGATCCGCCCGTCGCGCGGGTGGCTCCCGGTGTGCTGGTGCGCAACGTGGCGGCCGGGCCGTTCGAAGGACTGGACAAGTACGACCTGCCGACCCAGTTGTGCGCGTTCGCGGCCGGCGTCCTGCGGGCGGAGGCTGCCCACGAGCCGGGCTACTACGACATCGTGCACTCGCACTACTGGTTGTCCGGTCAGGTCGGGTGGCTGGCCCGCGACCGGTGGTCGGTGCCGTTGGTGCACACCGCGCACACGCTGGCCGCGGTCAAGAACGCCGCGCTGGCCGAGGGCGACACCCCGGAGCCGCCACTGCGCATGGTCGGCGAGCAGCAGGTGGTCGACGAGGCCGATCGGTTGATCGCCAACACCGAAGATGAAGCAGCGCAATTGGTTTCGCTGCACCATGCCGACCCGGCTCGGATCGACATCGCACATCCCGGCGTCGACTTGGACGTGTTCCGTCCCGGCGACCGCCGCGCCGCGCGGGCCAAGCTCGGGCTGCCCGCCGATCAGGACGTGGTGGCGTTCGTCGGGCGTATCCAGCCGCTGAAAGGCCCCGACGTGTTGCTGCGTGCGGCGGCCAAGATCCCGCGGGTGCACGTCGTGGTGGTGGGCGGACCGTCGGGCAGCGGGCTGGCCATTCCGGACGGGCTTGTTCGGCTCGCGGCCGAATTGGGTATCTCCGATCGGGTGACGTTCATGCCTCCTCAATCGCGGGAAAACCTCGCCACCGTGTTCCAGGCCGTCGACCTGGTTGCCGTGCCGAGCTACTCCGAGTCGTTCGGCTTGGTGGCGCTGGAGGCGCAGGCCTGTGGGACACCGGTGGCCGCGGCGGCCGTCGGCGGTCTGCCGGTGGCGGTGCGCGACGGGGTGACCGGGACGCTGGTGGCCGGCCACGACGCAGACCGGTGGGCGCAGGCCATCGACGCGACGTTGCGACTCGGCTCTCAGTCCTTCGCCCGTGCGGCGGTCGAGCATGCGGCTGCCTTCTCCTGGGACAACACCGTCGACTCGCTGCTGGCCAGCTACCGGCGCGCAATCGGCGACTTCACCGCCCGCCGGGCGGTTCGTGGACTCCCGTCGACGCGGCGGACGGCGCAGGCCGGACGGCGGCCGTCGCGGCGCAAGGTGTGGGCGTGAGCATGAGCCGCGACAACGACGTTGAGGAGTGGCGCCAATGAGCATTGTGAACGGTGAGCGACCGATCACCCAGCTTCAGCAAATGATCGAGGACACCCTCGACACCAACGACCTGACCTATTCCCGACACGACGGCGCCCACGGCGGGCTGCCCGGGCTGATCGTCGAATTGCCCGGCGAGCGCCGGCTCAAGACGAACACCATCCTGAGCATCGGCGAGCATTCGGTGCGCGTCGAGGCCTTCGTCTGCCGCAAGCCCGACGAAAACCACGAGGGCGTCTACAAATTCATGCTCAAGCGCAACCGACGCCTGTACGGCGTCGCGTACACGCTGGACAACGTCGGCGACATCTACCTGGTTGGCCGGATGGCGCTGTCGTCGGTGGACGCCGCCGAAATCGACCGCGTGCTCGGGCAGGTACTCGAAGCGGTCGACAACGACTTCAATACGTTGCTGGAGTTGGGGTTTCGCACGTCGATCCAGAAGGAATGGGATTGGCGGGTGTCGCGCGGTGAGTCGCTGAAGAACCTCGAGGCCTTCGCGCATCTGATCGAAGACCAAGAAGACGAGTAGGTTTCGCTAAGCGAGATCGACGCTAGCGTGCCCGCCACTCGCACTTCTTCGCGCCAACGTCAATTTCGACGCGGCCAAGTCGTCACGGCCCGCCAAGTGAGAGACTTTTCGGCATGGGAGATGCTGCTGCGACGCTAGTTCTGCTCCGCCACGGTGAGAGCGAATGGAATGCCAGTAACCAGTTCACCGGCTGGGTGGACGTCAACCTCACCGACAAAGGTCGCGGCGAGGCCGTCCGCGGCGGCGAACTGCTCGCCGAGCACAACCTGCTGCCCGACGTGCTCTACACCTCGCTGCTGCGTCGCGCGATCAGCACCGCACACCTGGCCCTCGATGCTGCTGACCGTCTGTGGATCCCGGTGCACCGCACATGGCGGCTCAACGAGCGGCATTACGGCGCCCTGCAGGGCCTGAACAAGGCCGAGATCAAAGAGCAGTACGGCGACGAGCAGTTCATGACCTGGCGGCGCAGCTATGACACCCCGCCACCGCCCATCGAGAAGGGCAGCCAGTACAGCCAGGACGCCGACCCCCGCTACGTCGACATCGGCGGCGGTCCGTTGACCGAATGCCTGGCCGATGTGGTGGCCCGTTTCCTGCCCTACTACACCGACGTCATCATTCCTGACCTGCGGGTTGGCAAGACGGTGTTGATCGCGGCGCACGGTAATTCGCTGCGCGCTTTGGTCAAATACCTCGACGGCATGTCCGATGACGACGTGACCGGGCTGAACATCCCGACCGGAATTCCTTTGCGCTATGACTTAGACGCCAATATGCGTCCCCTGGTGACCGGCGGCAGCTACCTCGACGCGGATGCCGCGGCCGCCGGCGCGGCGGCCGTGGCCAGCCAAGGTGCCAAATAAGGGGCTTTTCCCAGCAACTGAGCAAACACCGAGTGAACGGGCCCCGAACACCTGTCTCTCGGCGTGTGACATGACCGATTTTGGCCTTGTGCTGCTGGGTTGGCGTTCACCGAATTTGTAAGCTCTTCATGTGACCGTGTTCTCGGCCCTGTCACTGGCCGGGGTGTTGTTTGTTACGGCCCTGGCCGTGGGAGTCACCGTCGGTGCCCGCTGGGCGCCGAGGGCGATCGAGCGACGGCAACGCGTGACGGTCGAAGCGGCTGGAATCACCATCGCGCAGATGCTGGAACGTATCGTCGCGCTGATGCCCCTTGGGGCCGCTGTCGTCGATCGGCACCGCGACGTGGTCTATCACAACGGCCGGGCAAAAGAGCTGGGGCTGGTCCGCGAGCGGCAGCTCGACGACGAGGCGTGGAAAGCGGCCCGCAAGACGCTGGCCGACGGCGCTGACGTGGAGTTCGACCTGCTGCCGGGCAAGCGGCAGGTGCCAGGGCGGGTGGGCCTGTCAGTGCACGGTCAGGCGCGGCTGCTCAGCGAGGAAGATCGTCGGTTCGCTGTCGTCTTCGTGTACGACCACTCCGAGTACGCCCGTATGGAGGCGACGCGTCGCGACTTCGTGGCCAACGTCAGCCACGAGCTCAAGACGCCGGTCGGCGCGATGTCCGTGCTCGCCGAGGCCCTGCTGTCTTCTGCCGACGACCCCGAGACCGTGCGGCGGTTCGGCGAGAAGGTGCTCCTCGAAGCCACCCGGCTGGGAAGCATGGTCACCGAGTTGATCGAGCTGTCCCGGCTCCAAGGTGCCGAGCGGATGCCGGACATGGGCGCCGTCGACGTCGATGACGTTGTCGCCGAAGCAATTTCGCGGCACAAGGTGCCCGCCGACAATGCCGACATCGTTGTGCGCACCGACGATGCCAGCGGCCTGCAAATGCACGGTGAGCAGGCCCTGCTGGTCACCGCGCTGGCCAACCTGGTGTCCAACGCGATCGCCTACTCGCCGAAAGGCTCGCTGGTGTCGATCAGCCGGCGCCGCCGCGGCGACAACATCGAGGTCGCCGTCACCGACCGCGGTATCGGAATCGACCGCAAAGACCAGGAGCGCGTCTTCGAGCGGTTTTTCCGCGCCGACAAAGCCCGCTCGCGCGCGACCGGCGGCACCGGACTTGGATTGGCCATCGTCAAGCACGTCGCGGCCAACCACAACGGCAGCATCGGCCTGTGGAGCCAGCTCGGCACCGGGTCGACGTTTACCCTGTCGATCCCGGCCTATGCCGGCGAACTCGACCCCGCAGATTTGTTACCCGAGCGCGAATCGCGCCCCATGAAGCCCTTACGGGAGCCCCAACGAGA
>CBAAAS010000303.1:0-4787 GCA_964658855.1 uncultured Mycobacterium sp. | reverse complement strand
TCTGCATGGAGCTCGGGTCAGCGGGCTGGCCGGGCTCGGTTGGGGCCGGCTCGGGAGCCTGCGCCGAATGCGACGGTGAACGAGGCACGACCGGGACGGGACGCGGCGAGCTCGGCGTCGACGGGAGTGCGGGAACGGCCGTCTGCTTGCTGGCCGTGCCGTTGGCGATCACCAATGCGATGAGCAACGCGGTCACCAGCACCAATGCCGCGGCGGCGGCGATCCACAGCCAGCGCGGCGCCTTCGGCTTTTCCGGCTCGGGGTCGTGCGGCGCTTGATCCGGTGCAGGCTGGCCCTGCAGCCAGTACTGCGGCAGCCGGTCGGTGGGGTTTGCCGAGTTCGGATCGTGTGACGAGCCGGAATAGTACGGCGGTGGGTAAGAAGGCTGGCCGCTGTAGGCGGGATCGACGGACGGCCGGTAAGGCTGGTGCAACCGTTGGGTTTGCTCAGACCGCTCTTGGGTCGAACGGGCGTCTTCGGGATGACGTCGATCGCTCATGCCCACCTCATTTCTGCAGGGTACCTGCAGTGCAACCGTCGGTGCCGAAACGTCTCATGAACAGTGAAAATGCTGGTCATGCCGACGTTACGCCGACGGTCAACGCGGCGACGGTCATCGCCCGCATCACCGCACGAGACCGCGCGGGGCCGTCGGGCTTGGGGCTGTGCGGGGTGGAGTTGAGCAACCCGAATGCGGCATGCGCCATCAGCCGGGCGTCGGTCTCGGCAAGCCCGGGCTCGAGCTGGCGCAAGACGCCCACCCAGACTTCGACGTATTGACGTTGGGCCCGACGCACCTGGCGCTCTGCCGCAGCCGGTAGATAGCCCAGGTCGCGGTCTTGGATCCGGATGAGGTCGGGTTCGCCCAACGTGAAGTCGAGGTGAAAGTCGATCAGGCCGTCGAGCGCCGCGGCGGCATCCGCCTCCCGCGACTTGACCTCTCGTGCGCCGGCCAGCAGTCGGGTGCTGATCCCGACCAGGAGCTCGACCAACAGCGACTCTTTGTTGGGGAAGTGCCGGTAGATCGCGGGCCCGCTGACACCCGTTGCGGCGCCGATGTCTTCGAGCCGCACTGCCAGGAAACCTCGTTCGGCGAAGAGTCGCTCCGCGGCGGCAAGTAGTTGCAGGCGGCGGTCGGACTTGCGTTGACTGCGAGGGTTCGGCGCCGGGGTCGGGTCGCTGCGCTCGGCCGGAGCGGACGCTGCCATCCAGCCTCCCTAGACAGTTCGGTTAATGACCACTAACATAACACGAGTTAGTGACCATTAACCGAAATTGGCGTGCAATCGATGACTTCACCGGCGGAAAACCGCAACGCGCACACCGCTCTTGTCGAGCAGTTGCGCGGCAAGCTCGCGACCGCCGCGTTGGGGGGTTCGGAACGCTCCCGCGCCCGCCACGTCGACCGCGGCAAGCTGCTGCCGCGCGACCGTGTCGACGGCCTGCTCGATGCCGGCAGTCCCTTGCTCGAAATCGCGCCGTTGGCCGCAGACGGAATGTATGACGACGAGTGTCCCGGAGCCGGCATCATCACCGGGATCGGCAGGATCTCCGGCCGCGAATGCATGATCGTGGCCAACGATGCAACGGTCAAAGGTGGTACCTACTACCCGATTACGGTCAAGAAGCACCTGCGCGCTCAGGAGATCGCGGCGCAGAACCGGCTGCCCTGTATCTATCTGGTCGACTCCGGTGGCGCGTTCCTTCCACGTCAGGACGAGGTATTCCCGGACCGCGACCATTTCGGCCGGATCTTCTACAACCAGGCCAATCTCAGCGCGCAGGGCATTCCGCAGATCGCCGCGGTGCTCGGATCGTGCACCGCCGGTGGCGCGTACGTTCCGGCGATGAGTGACGAGGCGGTGATCGTTCGCAATCAGGGCACCATCTTTCTCGGGGGCCCGCCGCTGGTGAAGGCCGCCACCGGCGAAGTGGTCTCGGCCGAGGATCTCGGTGGCGGAGAACTGCATTCGAAAACCTCTGGCGTCACCGATCACCTCGCACAAGACGACCGCGACGCGTTGCGCATAGTCCGGCGCATCGTGTCGACGCTGGGGCCGCGCGAACGACCCATCTGGGATGTGCTGCCGACGGTGGATCCGATCGCCGACCAGTCAGAGCTGTACGAGGTGGTGCCGGTCGATTCGAGGATTCCGTACGACGTGCACAACGTCATCAACCGGATCGTCGACGGTGGCGAATTCAGCGAGTTCAAAGCCGAATACGGCTCCACCCTGATCACCGGGTTCGCCCGTATCCACGGCCACCCGGTCGGCATCGTGGCCAACAACGGGGTGCTGTTCTCCGAATCCGCGGTCAAGGGCGCGCATTTCATCGAGCTGTGCGACAAGCGGATGGTGCCGTTGTTGTTCCTGCAGAACATCTCCGGGTTCATGGTCGGCCGTGAATACGAGGCCGGCGGCATCGCCAAGCACGGCGCCAAGATGGTGACCGCGGTGGCGTGCGCGCGGGTGCCCAAGCTCACCGTGGTGATCGGTGGGTCCTACGGCGCCGGCAACTATTCGATGTGCGGACGGGCATATTCGCCGCGATTCCTGTGGATGTGGCCCAACGCGCGGATTTCGGTGATGGGCGGTGAGCAGGCGGCGTCGGTGCTCGCGACGGTGCGCGGGGAGATGACCGCCAAGGAGGAAGAAGCGTTGAAAGCTCCGATCCGCGCGCAATACGAACATCAGGGCAACCCGTATTACTCGACAGCCCGGCTGTGGGACGACGGTGTGATCGACCCCGCCGATACCAGAACGGTTGTCGGGCTGGCGCTTTCAGTGACATCCACCGCGCCGGTCGACCCGGTCTCCTACGGCGTCTTCCGGATGTGAGTGCGATGGGACTGCATACTGTTCTGGTCGCGAACCGGGGCGAGATCGCCGTTCGGGTGATCCGCACACTCAAAGCGATGGGCATTCGATCGGTGGCCGTCTACAGCGACGCCGACATCAACGCGCGACACGTCGCCGAGGCGGACGTCGCGATCGCGATCGGTCCGGCGCCGGCGCGAGAGAGCTATCTCAATGTCGCCGCGATTGTCGACGCGGCCGTCCGTACCGGCGCTCAGGCCGTCCACCCCGGCTACGGGTTCCTTTCGGAGAAGGCTGATTTCGCATCCGCTCTGGCGTCTGCCGGAATTGCGTTCATCGGGCCGCCGGTGGGCGCCATCCAGACCATGGGCGACAAGATCGCCGCCAAGGGCACGGTGTCGGCCTTCGGGGTGCCGGTGGTGCCCGGTATTGCAAGGCCCGGCCTTCGCGACGATGACCTGATCGCCGCCGCCGAGGAGATCGGTTACCCGGTCCTGGTCAAGCCATCCGCCGGTGGCGGCGGCAAGGGCATGCGCATGGTCGAGCAGTCGGCGGATCTGCCCGCCGCCCTGGTGAGCGCTCGTCGTGAGTCCGCTGCCGCATTCGGCGACGACACGCTATTTCTGGAGCGGTTTGTGCTGCGCCCCAGGCACATCGAGGTGCAGGTGCTGGCCGATACGCATGGCAACGTGGTGCACTTCGGGGAGCGTGAGTGCAGCTTGCAGCGCCGGCATCAAAAGGTGATCGAGGAGGCCCCGTCTCCGTTGCTCGATCCCGAGACCCGCGACCGGATCGGCGCGGCCGCCTGCGATACCGCTCGCAGCGTGCAGTACACCGGGGCGGGCACGGTGGAGTTCATCGTCTCCGCCGACCGGCCCGACGAGTTCTTCTTCATGGAGATGAACACCCGGCTGCAGGTCGAGCATCCCGTCACCGAGTTGGTGACTGGGTGGGATCTCGTCGAGTGGCAGGTTCGGATTGCGGCAGGGGAGAAGCTGACCGTCGACCAGGCCGATATTGTTTTGCAGGGACATGCGATTGAAGCGCGGGTCTACGCGGAGGATCCGGCGCACGGATTTCTGCCCACCGGCGGCGACGTACTGGCGGTGACGGAATCCAGTACGCCCGGCGTGCGGATCGACTCGGGCCTGTCCGCGGGAATGGTCGTCGGTAGCGACTACGACCCTATGTTGGCGAAAGTCATTGCCTACGGACCAGATCGGGCTGCAGCGCTGCGAACTCTGGACCGGGCTCTGGCAGACACCGCGGTGCTCGGTGTCGTCACCAACATCGAATTCGTTCGTTTTTTGCTGGCGGACCCTGACGTCGTCGCGGGTCGGCTCGACACCGGACTGCTGGACCGGCGTGCCGGCGACTTCGTGGCGGCGGAGCCCTCCGATGAACAGTTCGTCGCCGCAGCGGCCCTCCGATGGCTGCGCCGTTTCCCGGAGCCGGGTGCTGATCTGTGGGAGGTGCCGTCCGGGTGGCGAATCGGCCGCCGCGCGCCGGTGAGCATTCGGCTGCGATCCGGTGATCGCACCGACCATGTCCACATCATCGGCAGCCCTGAGGCTGCCGAGGTTCGCATCGAGGATGGTGAACCTCGTTTGCTGCAAGCCACTTTGGTAGATGACCGGCTGACGGTGACTCTCGACGGGCTGCGAGTCAGCTACACCGTCGCGGTGCAGGACAGCAAGATCTGGCTGGCCGGCGACGGCGTCTTCGCAATGCTGGAAGAGGTCCGCGAGGCGTCGGTCCGTGAAGACGAAGAGGTCGGCGGGGACGCTGAATTGATCAGCCCGATGCCCGGCGCGGTCGTCGCGGTCGGTGTCGACGACGGCGCCGAGATCTCGGCAGGCACAGTTGTGGTCACGGTCGAAGCGATGAAAATGGAGCACGCGCTGACGGCGCCTGTCGACGGTGTCGTCGAACTTCTTGTCGCCGTTGGCGATCAGGTGAAAGTGGGCC
>CBAAAS010000302.1:0-4788 GCA_964658855.1 uncultured Mycobacterium sp. | reverse complement strand
CCGGACGCCTGGGAGTACGTCGAGCGGTTCACCGGCGTGCACGGCGAGGCGCCCTGGTATCTGGGCCTACGTGCTTACGGCCGAACCGAACAGGGACTCTGGTACGACGCGGCTGACTTGGCCGACGCCGCACTGGAACTCGACCCCGGCAACGGCAACGCCGCGCATGCGCTGACGCACGTGCACTACGAGACCGACGCGCACGGGTCCGGGCTGAAATGGCTCACCGACTGGATTCCCGGTGACGGCAGCACGCAGCGCTACCTGCCGCATTTTCAATGGCATGCCGCGCTGCATGAGCTGGCGATGGGCGACGCGGCAGCCGCCGCGCGCCGCTACAACTCGTCGCTCGCGCCGCCGCATTCCAGGGGTGTGCGCTGTCTCGTCGATGCCGGCTCTTTGGCCTGGCGTGCCCGCCTGCACCCGGACTGGGTCACCCCACCGGACCCGATGCGGGTGCTCAACGAGGCTGGCTCGCTTGCCTTTACGCCGCAAACGCCGTTCATCGCGTTCCACGCGCTGCTCGTGCTGGCGGCGGCGAACGATCCGGCCGCGATTCGCGCGATCAACGTCCCGGGTGCCACCGATGCGCAGCAGACCACGTTGCGATTGATCGGTGAGGGCCTGATCGCGTTGACGGCGGGGGAGCCGCGCGCGGCGCTGGACTATCTGCTGGAATCCCTTGGCGGGCTTGCATCGATCGGCGGCAGTCGCGTGCAGCAGGAAGTGGTGCTCGAAACCGCTTTGGCCGCAATGCTTCAGCTCGGCGCCCCGGGTCAAGCGGCGCGGTTACTGTCGCGGCATCGCGCCGTCCCCGGACCGCAGGTGACCCGCGGCGCGGTCAACTAGTCGAAGATCTGCATCAACTGCTCGACGGCGTCTTCGGCTACCCGTCCACGCTGCTGAAGTTGCATGATGCAGTACACCGCGACGTCGACGGATCCGTAGATGTGGAAAGCGATCATCGCTAGATGCGAAAGTTGGTCGCTGGTCATGAGTTCCGGGTGCGTGAGATCCCGGATATAGACCAGGTCGGCCTCGAGTAGCTGATTGCCGGGCGTGTAGATGTCGTTGTTGAATACCGTCGGCGCGATCGCCCAGCGCTTCACGTCAGGCATCGAGTGCGGCACGAATCCTTGTGATCGCAGCTCGCTGTCCACGTCCCCGAACGTGGGCTGCCCGTGGTAGAGCGGCACGAACGACACTTCGGTGTGGACCGCTACGGCATTGCTGAGCCGATCGCGGCCATGTTGGAACACCATCAGTTCCGAACCTTGGACGTCGATCTTGAGTAAGTCGAACTCGTCGATGTCGAGGTCGTCGAGACGATGCGTCTGGACGTCGTGCTCCTCGACGATCGCTCCCCATTCCGAGAACCCGTTGAACAATCGGAGCTGATTGTGGTCGGGGGTGAGCAGGCTGGTCATGCCCGACGACTTGGTGATTTTGAGCCGGTGCTCGCGGCCGTCGGCGACAACCTCCGGGCGGTAGCGCTCCATCGGGCCCTTGGTTCGCTCCAACGTCGCGAGCGCAAGCTGCTGCGGCTCGAACCCGGTTACCATGCATAAGCCGTACTCGAGCATCTGTTTGTAGGGCCGATCGCCGTCGATGGGATTGGCGCCGATATCGAGAATGCTGGTCGGCCGAGAACAGCGCACCAAGTCGCGGAGTAGCAGCGCGGAGGTCATGTGCGGATAATTGCACACAAGAGCCAGACGACGCCCTGACAGGATGGCGAACATGAAGCACGTAATGACCGGAGCGCTGATCGCTGCCGCCTTGCTGGGCGCGCCGCTAGGCCACGCCGCTCCAGATCCGCACAAGCCCGACCTGGGCGCCCATTACTGCCCGGGTGGCGGAACGCAAGACATGATGTCGCCCGCCGAGCCGTCCTGTGACGGTATTCCCTACGAGGACGGCGCGTACTGGCGCGCCATCAACCGCGGCGCCCCGGGGACGGCCGCCCTGGTCGTCGTTCAGTGCGTCAAGCCGCCACCGCCGCCAGGTCTGTTCGTGCCGCCGTCGCAGGGGCCGATCCCGGCACCGCCTGGCAGCTGCCAGTAAGGCCGTAATCGCCGCCACCATGCAGACGTTTCTCAAAGACTGCCGCTGGGGGCGGTTTCATCTGCTGCGCGGCGACATGATCAGCACCTACGTCGACCTCTACGGTGAGTGGTGCGAGTTGGAGGTGTTGCTCTATCAGCGCCTGCTCAGACCCGACAGCATCGTCATCGAAGTCGGCGCCAACCTCGGGCTGCACACCGTGCCGCTGGCCAAAACCGCGGTGTCCGGCAGGGTCATCTGTTTCGAGCCGCAACGGCTCATTTTCGACACCCTGTGCGGCAATCTCGCGCTCAACGACCTGACCAACGTCGACGCCCACCGGGTCGCGGTCGGCGAGCACCACGACATCGTCGAGATCGAAACCACCGACTACGACATCCCGTGGAATTACGGGGCCTTCTCCGTTGCGGCCGGCTTCAGCAGCGAAGTCCCCTTTCCCGGCAAGGTGTCGTCGGAGCCGACGACCGTCGTTGCCCTCGACGAATTCCCGCAGACCGCAGATGCGGAGCGTCTCGATCTCTTGAAGGTCGACGCGGAAGGGTTCGAGTTGGCCGTGCTGCGCGGCGCCGATCGGCTCATCGCGCGAACCAGGCCGAACCTCTTTGTCGAAAACAACAACCCCGCCAGCGGCGACGAGCTGATTCGGCATATCCGTGCCCTGGGCTACGACTGCTTCTGGTACTGCAGTGCGCGATTCCGGAGCGAAAATTACAACGGCGTCGACCAATCCGTTCCGCTCGTTGGCAACGGCGTCGAATGGAACCGCTTCGGGGTCGACGTCAACATGGTGTGCTTCCCCGAGGGAGTCCTGCCTGTCGGCGGGCTACCCAGGGCGGAAAGTTTCGACCAGGTCGTACGCGGTGAGGTGCCGCTCGTTCAAAGGTTGTCCTGAAGCGTCTCAAGCGCCCTTGAAGATCTCGAGCATTCGGTCTCCCAGAACGGCGGCCGAGTGGGGGTTCTGCCCGGTGACCAGGTTGCGATCCTCGACCATGTACGGCTCCCAGATCGGGCCGCGACTGAAGTTGACGCCGACCTTGGCCTTCAGATCGGTCTCCAACAGCCAGGTCACCTTAGGGGCCAGCCCGACGGCCTCTTCTTCCTCGTCGGTGAAGCACGTGACGTTGTAACCCTTGAACGGTGACAAGCCGTGGATTCTGGTGGCCAGCATCGCGGCGGGAGCGTGGCACACGATGAGCAGCGGGTTTCCCGAGGCCAACTGGGCGGTCAGCAACCGTCCCGCGTCGGCGTCCCAGGCCAGGTCGGCCATCGGGCCGTGCCCGCCCGGAAGGTAGACGCCGTCGTAGTCCTCGAGGCGGACGTCCGAAAGCTGGAGGGGCCGCCGGATAGCCTCCGCGGATCGGATGACCGCCTCCAGATGGAGGGCGCCATCGATGCCGCCTGCCATCTCGGGGCGCAGGCTCATCATGTCGACGGTGGGGATCACGCCCTCAGGTGTGGCCACCACGACCTCGTGGCCTGCGTCCGTGAGGATCTCGTAGGGGTTCGCGAACTCCTCGGCCCAATACCCGGTGGCATGCCTGGTGCCGTCTTTCAGCACCCAGTAGGAGGCTCCGCTAACGATGAAAAGTACTTTCGCCATGAGGTGAAACTCCTCCGCGTTTTGGCCTTGTCCGACTCTAGGCACGCGGCGCGACCGCGCGTACTTGAATGGCCGCGACGAGATCCTGGCTCGCGCAGCCAAGGACGCCGCTTCGCCCTTGAATTTGAGCGTCTCGGCTGTTCAGATGGGGTGCCCCCGGCAGGATTCGAACCTGCGGCCTTCTGCTCCGGAGGCAGACGCTCTATCCCCTGAGCTACGGGGGCGCACTCGAAAACGCTGCGCCAACGGGCCTCGACAGACTAACGCATCACAGCTGCAGGTCCGGCACCGGAATGGATTCGAAGCCAGAGGTCCTCAACCAATAGGATGGCCTGCGTGAATCCCGCCGATCTTGCCGAGTTGCTGAGGGCCACCGCGACCGCGGTGTTGACCCAGCACGGGCTCGACACCGCCGCGCTGCCGCCGGCGATCACCGTCGAGCGGCCACGCAACCCAGAGCACGGCGATTACGCCAGCAATCTGGTGCTGCAGGTTGCCAAGAAGGTCGGCGCCAACCCCCGCGAACTGGCCGGATGGCTTGCCGACGCGCTGGCCGCGGCCGACGGCATCGCCTCCGCCGAGGTCGCCGGGCCCGGCTTCATCAATTTGCGGCTGGATGCCTCGGCGCAGGGCCTGATCGTCAACAACGTCATCGATGCCGGCCACACTTACGGCAACTCCGACGCCGAGGCCGGCCAGAAGATCAACCTCGAGTTCGTCTCCGCCAACCCCACCGGTCCGATTCACATCGGCGGCACCCGCTGGGCCGCGGTCGGCGACGCGCTGGGGCGGCTACTCACCACGCAGGGCGCCGCGGTAGTGCGCGAGTACTACTTCAACGACCACGGCAGCCAGATCGACCGGTTCGCCAGCTCGTTGATCGCGGCAGCCAAGGGCGAGCCCGCACCGGAAGACGGCTACGCGGGCAGCTATATCGCCGACATCGCCGCGCAGATCGTGGCGCAGGTGCCCGGCGCGCTGAGCCAACCGGACGCCGAGCAGCGCGAGACCTTCCGGCGGATCGGGGTGGACTTGATGTTCACCCATATCAAGAAGTCGCTGCACGAGTTCGGCACCGACTTCGACGTCTTCACCCACGAAGACTCGATGCACACCAGCGGCCG
>CBAAAS010000301.1:0-4798 GCA_964658855.1 uncultured Mycobacterium sp. | reverse complement strand
CGATCTGACCCCGCCGAAGCCTCCAGCCAACTCGCCGAAGCCCGCGCAATGGTTGGCCTGACGTTGGACGAAGCCCGGGTGGCGATCAGCGGGCTACGCCCACCGGTGCTCGACGACCTGGGCCTGGCCGGCGGCCTTGCCAGCCTCGCCCGGTCGATTCCGAATCTGGACATCGAACTCGACCTGGCCGATGTCCGGCTGCCCGAGCACATCGAGATCGCGCTGTACCGGATCGCCCAGGAAGGCCTGCAGAACATCGTCAAGCACGCAGGAGCCTCGGTGGCGCGACTGAGATTCGCAGTCGACGCAGACGATATCGCCCGACTCGAAATCGCGGACAATGGAATAGGTTTCGATACTTTCGAGAATCCGCTCGGGGGCGACGAGATGGGCGGCTACGGTGTGCTGTCGATGGCCGAGCGGGCCGAGTTGGTCGGTGGCAGGCTGAACATTCGATCGCGGCCGGGCTCCGGGACGACGGTCACCGCGACGATTCCGGTGCCGTCGCTGATCGACTAGAAGTCACCCGCGTTCTGCCGGAGCGTCTCGATGGACGACACCAGCGCCTGCGACTCGTTATCCGAGATCCCGATATCGGCGAACACCTGCTCGTTGAGCGTGACGGTGGCGTCCTCGACAGTCGAGCGGCCCAGATCGGTGATCTGTACCAGCGTAGTTCGCCCGTCGGTCGGATGCGGCACGCGTTGCACTAGCTTGTTGGCCTCGAGTCGGCGGATGGCGTGCGTGACGCTGGTGACATGCACCTGCAATCGGTCGGAGGCCTTGGTGATCGGCAATGCCCCGCTGCGGCTGAACGCCAGCAGGCGCAACAACTCGAACCGGGAAAAACTCAAATCGTAAGGTCGCAAGGCATTTTCGACGCGGGCCAGCAGAATCTGGTGGGCCCGCATCACCGAAGTCACCGCGACCATGCCTTCGGCGACCCCGCCCCATCCGGCGCGTTCCCAATTCGAGCGGGCGACGGCGATCGGGTCGCGGTTGTCGGACTGCCCGCGGTCATTGGATGGGGCCACGCCCTTTCTTACCGTATCCGGCGACGAAGCGGGCCCTGGGCGGTGCGAGCGACCTCAGAACGTCCCGGATTCGAGACCGAACGCCGTCAGGATGTCGTACAAGAAATTGGTGCCGGTAGCGGTGGCCGTGCCGTCGGTGAAAAGGACGGCGGCTAGGTCAGAATTGGCCCCCGCGGTGCCGGAAGTGGCCTCGCTGGCCGTGGAGCCGAATGGGTCCACGATGTAGGCGATGTTGGAATCGCCAGCACCGGCTGACGCAACGCTATTCTCCGGTCCCACGACGGCGGCGTAGTTGTCGTTGCCCTGGTAGGCGGAGACAGTGTCGAGGTCGGTGGTGTAGTTGGTGTCGGCGATGGCGGTGTTGTCGTTGCCAACGGTCGCGTAGGCGCCCTCAATTTCACCGGTGTTGCTGCCGGATTCGCTGGCGTAGTTACCGCTGCCGTAGCCGGCGAAGGACCCGTCCTCGGTGCCGCTGTTGTTGCCGACGTCGACGGCGGTGTCGTTGTTGTTTTCCCCGGACGCGCCGCGCACGGCGCCGGAGAACGCGCCGTCGTCGCCGCGGAGGCTGGCGTCGTTGGTGTTGTTGCCGATGTCGATCGCGGTGTCGTCGCTGCCGGTCCCGCCGCTGGGGTCGTCAACCAGGTCGGCGTTGCCGGCCAAGGCCCCGTCGTCACCGCCGAGGTACGGCTCGTCGTTGTTGCCGATGTCAATGGCGGAGTCGTAGTTCGCGCCGGTGTCAAGGCTGTTCCCGCCGGCAATGGCGAACGCGTTGGTGCCGTCGGCGTCGGCGTGGTCGCCGGTGCCGCCGCCGGAGTAGGCGTAGGCATCGCTACCGTCGGCGAAGGCGGAGCCGCCGGTGCCGTAGGCGTACGCCTCGGCGGTGGGGCCCTCGGCGATCGCCAGGCTGTAATCCCCGTTGAAGGTGTTGGCGATCGCGCCGCCTTCCGAGAACAGCGTGTACCCGTCGTATGAGATGGCCAGATCCAGGCCCGATGTCGCCGGGGCCGGCACGGCGCCAGTCAGAAGACTGTCTATCGACGACAACCAGTCACTCGACGAATCGGCCGACGCCGCCGGCGAGGGAGCCATCGCGGCCCCGATGCCCAGCCCCACAACCAACATGCCCAGCCGAGCCAGACCATGCATGTTCGCCATCGGTTTTCCTTTCGCGCCTGTGGCCGGCGCGTCCGCTCCGGTGGGTTCAGCCTGCGTGCGACGACGGGCGCGGTACATAGGGAAATTTCCCTAATTTTTTAACGATTTCTTTCGCCCCGAACGCCACAGCCGCCGTACCAGCACCGTCTCCCGCGCGGCTGCCTCAGAACAACGACAATGCGTCGGCCATCCAGCGGCCCTGGTCACGGCGGCTCCATCAAGGGACGCATGTGGCATGACTTGCGCTTAAACTCAGCGCTTAACATGTCCCAGTATTTGTTTGCTGTCGGTGCGCGGGTTCTCCCGGCCGCGCGCCGGTCGGTATGCACCCGCATAAGACGGCGTGGGAAAGCGAACCTCCCACTCCACTGCTCGAGCGCAGCCGACCGTGTCCGCCGTAGAGCCAGGTAAAGGACTCGGGTCGATGCAGCGTTTGCTGGAGCGTGACGCGGTGCTGGCCGAGTTGGCTCGCATAGGGCGGCGGGTTGGGCGGCGTGCCGGCCGCCTGGTGTTGGTGCGTGGGGAGGCCGGGGTCGGCAAGACCGCGGTCATCGCCGCATTTGTTGGCGGGCTGGATTCTTCGATGCGGGTATTGCGGGGCTGGTGCGACCCGCTGGCTGCGCCGCGCCCATTGGGCCCGCTGATCGACAGCTTGGCCGGGCTGGACGCCGCGGCGGCCGAAGGGCTGGCCGCGGCCGTCAACGCCGGGAACACCGCCGCGCTGTATGAGCAGCTGCTCGCGGTGTTGGGCGGCGGGGGCCGGTGGGTGTGGGTGATCGAGGACGCACACTGGGCCGACAGCGCCACGCTGGACCTGGTGCGGTTTCTAGCGCGGCGCGTCGACTCGCTGCCGCTGCTGTTGGTGGTGTCGTACCGCGACGAAGAGCTTGGCGTGCAGCACCCATTGACCGTCGCGCTCGGCGATGTGGCGACCAGTGCAGCGGTGCACCGCATTGAGGTGGAGTCGCTCAGCCGACGGGCGGTGGCGGTGCTGGCAGCGGGCAGCGGAATCAACGCCGACCATTTGCATCAACTAACCGGTGGTAACCCGTTCTTTGTCAGCGAAATCCTGGCAGCCGGCCTCGATGTGCCTGGCTCCGACGCACTGCCGCGCAGCGTGTCCGAGGCGGTGGCCGGCCGATTGGCGCGGCTGTCCCATCCGGGGCGAGAAACCGCGCACGCCGTGGCGGTTTGCGGCCCGCGCGCCGATGTCGCCCTGGTGCACGCGATATGCCCCGTCGCCGGCGCCGCGCTCAGCGAATGCGTGGCCGCGGGGGTGCTGATCCCCGAGGGTGATGTTGTCGGGTTTCGCCATGAGCTGGCGCGCAGGGCGACGCTGGCGCAGATCCCCGACTTCGATCGCATCGCGTTGCACAAACAAGCGCTGACCATCCTCGCGGAACCACCCGTGGATCCCGACACCTTGGCGGCGTTGGCATTTCACGCCGAGGAGGCCGGCGATACGGGCGCGGCCATCCGCTTTGGCATCGCCGCGGCTGAAAGGGCGACATCACTAGGCGCCAATCGGGAGGCCGCGGGCTTGTATCGGCTCGCGCTGCGTCACGCCGACGCTGTGCCCGATGATCAAAAGGTCATCTGGCACGAGCAGCACGCGTTCTGTAGCTATCTGTGCGGGCAGGTCGAGGCGGCAATTACATCGTGGCGGGAAGCGGTCGCGCTACGTCATGTACTGGGCCACCGGCTCGAAGAAGGCGAGGGCTGGCGCTGGTTGTCGCTGATGCTGCTCGCGTTGGAAGGGACCAGCGCGGCCGCCGAGGCCGGGCGGGCCTCCCTGCGACTGCTGGAAACTCTGGGTCCCTCCCCGCAGCTGGCCTGGTCGCTGGTACACCTGGCCCAGATCAGCGCCTTGAGCTACGACCCCGGCCTGACCGAGTACGTGGACCGTGCCATCGCGCTGGGCACCGAACTGGGTGACGAAGCCGTGGTGCTGCAGGCCCGGAGCTACGCGGGGTTGGCCACCGTGTTTCGCACCGACACCGGTTGGGACGAGGTGGAGGAGGCCTGGCGCGAGGCCATGAACAACACGGCGGCGCCCGTGCACGCCGCATTCGTCGGGATGATCATTTGCTGGACGGCCGCCACGCATCACGATCTCGATCGTGCGGAGCGATGCGTCGCCCAGACCGGTGCGTGGTGCGCCACCCATGACCTGGGCAACTTCGAGACAGGCGTCACCAGCGCCCAAGCTCTGACCGCGTTGCATCGTGGCGACTGGACACAGGCCGCCGCCTGCGCCGACGACGTGCTCACCCACCCCGACCTGAGCCCGCAGCACCGGATCCTGCCGCTGCTGACCATCGCCCTGATCCGAGCCCGCTGCGGCCAGCAACCCGTCGCCGAACTGCTCGACAAGTCGGCCGCCGGTGCCGGACCGGACGACGTCTTTCTCATGTCGCTGGTGCGAGCCGCGCGTGCCGAAGCCGCCTGGCTGGCCGGTGCTGACGACACAGCCGCCACCGAGGCGCAGGCCGGACTGGCCGCGACGCCCGCTGACCGCGTCAATCCGTGGCTCGTCGGACATTTACGCCGTTGGGCCTATCTGGCGGGCGCCCCCACCGAAATCACCAGCGGCGATTCCATTACCCCCT
>CBAAAS010000300.1:0-4799 GCA_964658855.1 uncultured Mycobacterium sp. | reverse complement strand
CACCCCACGGGTTGCCGGAGAAACCGAACTTGTACTCGATGTCGACGGTGCGGTCTGAATAATGCGACAGCTTCTCTGCGGCGTGCTCGTAGAGGCGGAGGTTCTCCGGATTGATGCCGAGGTCGACATACCACTGGTGGCGGGTGTCGATCCAGTACTGGTGCCATTCCTTCGCTGTCGACGGCTCGACGAAGAATTCCATCTCCATCTGCTCGAACTCGCGGGTGCGGAAGATGAAGTTGCCCGGTGTGATCTCGTTGCGGAAGCTCTTGCCGATCTGGCCGATGCCGAACGGCGGCTTGCGGCGCGACGTCGTCACCACGTTGGCGAAGTTGACGAAGATGCCCTGCGCGGTTTCGGGCCGCAGATAGTGCAGCCCCTCTTCGCTCTCGATCGGGCCGAGGTAGGTCTTGAGCATCATGTTGAATTCGCGCGGCTCGGTCCACTGACCCTTGGTGCCGCAGTCGGGGCAGACGATCTCGCTCATCGGCACGTCATCTGGCTCGACGGCCATCTCGCCCTTGCCCTTCTTGAGGGCGTAGGCCTCCTGCATGTGGTCTTGCCGGTGCCGCTTGTGGCAGTTCAGACACTCGACCAGAGGGTCGTTGAAGACCTCGACGTGACCGGAGGCCACCCACACCTGACGCGGCAAGATGATCGAGGAGTCCAGGCCGACGACGTCGTCGCGACCAGTCACGACCGAGCGCCACCACTGCCGCTTGATGTTCTCTTTGAGTTCCACGCCCAGCGGCCCGTAGTCCCACGCCGATTTGGTCCCGCCGTAGATCTCGCCGGCGGGATAGACCAGGCCACGCCGTTTGGCGAGGTTGACGATGGTGTCGATGACGGACGCCACGAGGTGAGGACTCCTGTTGTTGTGAAGGTGCCGTTTTTCAGGCGGGACGATCCGTCATCGTAGCGATCCGCCCCGCGCTCTTTGACATGCGTGGTTGTGCATGTGACAGTGGAGGCAGCATGTCTCTCTCATCCTCCACCGCAGCCGACGGCGATGAACTGGTCGGCGAGCACCGGCACAGCGACACCGCGGAACTGCCGTCCCCGCCGCCGCGCGAGATCCTCGATGCCGCCGGCGAGCTGCTGCGCGCCTTGGCCGCGCCGGTGCGGATCGCCATCGTGCTGCAGCTGCAGGCGTCCCAGCGTTGCGTGCATGAGCTGGTCGACGCGCTCGGGGTGCCGCAGCCGCTGGTCAGCCAGCACCTGAAGATCCTCAAGGCCGCGGGCGTCGTCACCGGGGAACGATCCGGACGAGAAGTGCTCTACCGGCTGGTCGATCACCACCTCGCGCACATCGTGGTCGATGCGGTCGCGCACGCCGGGGAGGACAAATGACCACCCCCACCGGGGTCCGCGCCACCCGGCAGCGGGCAGCGATCGCGGAACTGCTCGACACGCTGGACGATTTCCGCTCGGCCCAGGAACTGCACGACGAACTGCGCCGCCGCGGCGACAACATCGGCCTGACTACCGTCTACCGCACGCTGCAGTCGATGGCCGGCGCCGGCCTACTCGACACCCTGCGCAATGACACCGGGGAATCGGTCTACCGCCGCTGCTCGGAACACCATCACCACCACCTGGTCTGCCGCAGTTGCGGGTCGACTGTCGAGGTGGGCGATCGCGAGGTCGAAGCCTGGGCGGCCGAAGTGGCCACCAAACACGGGTACTCCGACGTCAGTCACACCATCGAGATCTACGGCACCTGTTCGGACTGCCGCTAAGTCGTTACCGCACGGCGGATTTCGGCGCCTTTGTCGAGCACCATCAGGATCAGCGTGCGCAGCGCGTCGTCGTTGAGGCCGTTGCCGGGAAAGTTGTAGCGCAACACCACGTCAGCGACTTTGCCCGCCTTCTCGGTCAGCGTCACCGACCCCAGCAGGGTGGTGCGCGACTGGCCGGCGACACTGTCGCGAATCTTCTTGTTCAGCGCGAGATCCCACGCCACCATCTGGGTCAGCGATATCAGGTCGAGGTCTTCGTTGATGGGCACCACCCGCAACGAGGCGATCGTGCCACCGTGATGCACGGTCAGCGCGCCGTCCGATTCGGCATCGACGGGCAACACCTCGGCGAGCACGGCCAGCAACCGCTCCGGCAATGACGACGACATCAGTCGCACCTGCCACGTAGGTCACCGGCCGGCGGGCACCACCGATGTGCCCACCTCTGAGCGAAAGCTGTTCGAATTCGCTGCGAGGCGGGCCCAAAGGCAATTGCTCCGCCGCGCTTACGCGCGTGACTGGCGTGACTGAGGTCGGGTCGAATAGCCATCACGCCGTTCCGAACCGTCGATGCCGCAACGCGTACTCCTCGCAGGCCGCCCACAGGTTGCGGCGGTCATAGTCGGGCCAGAGCGTGTCCTGAAAGATGAACTCGGCATACGCCGCCTGCCAGAGCATGAAGTTGCTGGTCCGCTGCTCCCCCGAAGTCCGCAGCAGCAGATCCACATCGGGAATGTCCGGGCGGTGCAGATGCCGGGCGATCGTCGCCTCGTTTACCCGTTCGGGGTTGAGCTTGCCGGCAGCCGCCTCACGCGCGATATCCTTTGCCGCTTCGGCGATTTCGGTGCGGCCACCGTAGTTGACGCAGTAGTTGACCGTGATCACGTCGTTGTTCAGAGTCAACTCTTCGGCGACCGCCAACTCGTTGATGACGCTGCGCCACAGGCGTGGCCGCGAACCCACCCAACGGATCTTCACACCCATCTCGTTGAGGTTCACCCGGCGGCGTCGCACCACGTCGCGGTTGAACCCCATCAGGAAACGGACTTCGTCGGCGGAACGCTTCCAGTTCTCGGTGGAGAATGCGTAGAGGCTGAGCCACTTGATGCCGACTTCGATTGCGCCACAGACGATGTCGATGACGACTGCCTCACCCATCTTATGGCCTTCAACCCGCGGCAGGCCGCGCTGGGTGGCCCAGCGGCCGTTGCCGTCCATCACGATCGCAACGTGATTGGGCAGCTGCTCGGCCGGAATCGGCGGGGCGGCCGCCTTGGAGATGTGTTGCGGCGGCCGACGTGGGCCGCCATCCGGCGAGGGCGGCAACGGCGGAAAAACCACCGGCCACGTCGACGTGTCGGGGAAGACGGGATAGTCATCGGGCGCCGGGGCGAGCTGCGGGAAGTCAGACTTCCGCTTGCGCTCAGCCCTCCGCTCTGAGCGGCTCACCCGGCTCGTCTCCATGCGCCACATCTTGCCTGACCAGACCTACCCGACGGTCGAGGAGGCTCTGATCGAGCACGTCAATCCGTCGCATCCGCTCGACCAACGGCAATGTGCGCAACTGCCGCTCCAAATGCCATTGCAGGTGAGCGGCCACCAATCCGCTGACGTGGCTACGGGCTGATTGCGACGTGCCCTCCGTCGCCGCCCAATCGCCGTCGCGCAGCGCTGCCATCAGATCCAGCACACCCAGCGGCGGTGTCGAAGCACCGGCGGGGCGGCAGAAACTGCACACGCTGCCGCCCGCCGCGACGTGAAACGCCCGGTGCGGGCCCGGCGTGGCGCAGCGCGCGCACTCGGTCAGCGCCGGGGCCCACCCGGCGATGCCCATGGCCCGCAGTAGGTAGGCATCCAGCACCAGCTCGCGGGGCCGGCTGTTGTCCGCGACCGCCCGCAGCGCACTGACCGTGAGGCGGTGCAGCTCCGGCGCCGGCGCCCGCTCCTCGCCGGCCAGACGCTCAGCGGTTTCCAGCATCGCGCACGCACTGGTGTAGCGGCCGTAGTCGCTGACGATGTCGGTGGCGAACGCGTCAAGCGAAACGACCTGCGTGACGATGTCGAGGTTGCGGCCAGGGTGAAGCTGGACGTCGATGTGCGCGAACGGTTCCAGTCGGGCACCGAATTTGCTGCGGGTGCGGCGCACACCCTTGGCCACCGCGCGAACCAGCCCATTATCGCGGGTGAGCAGGGTGACGATCCGGTCGGCTTCGCCGAGCTTGTGCTGGCGCAGCACCACCGCTCGATCCCGATACAGCCGCATGGGGACCAGTTTGGCACCAGGTTGCGACGGCGCCCCGCACACGCGCCGATAATGTCGGTACCGATGAGTAACTCCACCGATCGCCGTTTCCCGACGCTGACCGACCTGCTCTACCAATTGGCCAGCGGCGAGGTGACCTCTGTCGAATTGGTCCGCCGCTCGCTGCACGCCATCGAACTGAGCCAGCCGACGCTGAACGCGTTCCGCGTGGTGCTCACCGCGTCGGCGCTGGCCGACGCCGCCGAGGCCGACCGACTCCGCGCCGACGGCGACCAGGCGCCGCTGCTCGGTGTGCCGATCGCGGTCAAGGACGACACTGACATAGCGGGCGTCGCCACCTTCTTCGGCACCTCCGGCTATGTCCAGCCGGCCACCCAGGACGCCGAGGTGGTCCGCCGCCTGAAGGCCGCCGGCGCCGTGATCGTCGGCAAGACCAACACCTGCGAGCTGGGCCAGTGGCCGTTCACGAGCGGGCCCGCATTCGGCCATACCCGCAACCCGTGGTCGCGCCGGCACACACCGGGCGGATCCTCGGGCGGTAGCGCGGCCGCGGTGGCCGCCGGCCTGGTGACCGCGGCGATCGGCTCCGACGGGGCGGGCAGCGTCCGCATCCCGGCGGCCTGGACCCATCTGGTCGGCATCAAGCCTCAGCGTGGCCGCATCTCTACCTGGCCGCTGCCCGAGGCGTTCAATGGGATCACCGTCAACGGCGTGCTGGCACGCACCGTCGCCGACGCGGCGTTGGTGCTCGATGCGGCCTCCGGCAACGTCGACGGCGACCTGCACAAGCCGCAGCC
>CBAAAS010000299.1:389-4806 GCA_964658855.1 uncultured Mycobacterium sp. | reverse complement strand
CCGGCCGAAGTGAAGCTCGGTTGCTACGGCCGCGAACGCCTCGAGTTGCCGGAACTCCACAGACGCACAGTACGACCACTGATTGATCGCTGCAGCCGATGAGTGCGATCAGGGATTGACGCTATATCCCCAGGAGAACGCGGAGCACTGTTGACGCAGCCACAACGACTTCGAGCGCGTCGCATCCGTGGCTTCGATGTGAGGAGTGGCCATGACCGACTCGGTACAGCAGTTGATACAGGGCAACGCCGGGTTCGCGACGCACCGGTTCGCCTCGGGGTTGAAGATCATTCCGTCGTTGAAGGTGTTTGTCATCGGCTGCGTGGACCCCCGGGTCGACCCGTCCCAGATCCTCGGACTCGACCTGGGTGAGGCGGCCGTGCTTCGCAACATCGGCGGACGGGTGACGTCATCGGTGTTGGACGAACTGGTGTTGCTGCGCAAGCTGACACAGGCTGCCGGCGGAGACTTCGACAAAGGTTGGACATTTGTCGTCTTGCAGCACACCGACTGCGGGATCCTGCGCATGCAGGGCGAACGAGCGAGGCTGGCGGGGTTCTTCGGCGTCGACGACAAGGGGCTCGACGCGAAAAGCGTGGCCGACCCCTACGCCGCCGTGCGGGTCGACGTAGCGGCCATCCGAGATGCCGACGGCCTACCCGACGGAATGCTTTGCGTAGGAATGGTTTACGACGTCAACACCGGACTGGTCGAGCTCGCGACCGCAGCAGACTGACGGCCGTTACGCGTTGGTGCCACCGTCGACGGTGAGGCTCGCGCCGGTGATGTAACCAGACTCTGGCCCCGCGATGAAGGCGACCAGCGGGGCGATGTCCTCGACTTGGCCGTAGCGCTTGAGCGCGGTAGCCGCGAGCTGCGGCTCGGCCCACTCGTCGTCGGCCGGGTTGAGGTCGGTGTCGATCGGTCCGGGCTGAATGTTATTGACAGTGATGCCCCGTGGGCCCACCTCGCGCGCCAAGCCCTGGGTGAACATCTTCACGGCGCCTTTGGTCGCGGAGTACACGACCAGGCCCGGTGTCATCATTCGCTCGCCGACGCAGGAGCCGATCGAGATGATGCGGCCACCTTTGGGCAGGTGCTTGAGCGCCGCTTGAGTGGCGATGAAGAGGCCGCGCACGTTGAGGTCGACGACCTGGTTCATCTCGTCAAGAGTCGTCTGCTCGAACGGCTTCGGAATGGCGGTACCGGCGTTGTTCACCAGGATGTCGAGCTGCCCGAACGTCGAGACCACTTTCTCCACGGCCGACTGAACGGCGGTCGCATCGGTGGCATCGGCTTGGATCGCGACAGCCTTGCCTCCCGCTGCCTCGATTTCGCCGACGACGTGCGCTGCGTCTGCTGCGCCCCTGGAATAGGTGATCGCGACGCTGGCACCATCCGCTGCGAGCCGCTTGGCGATGGCGGCGCCGATTCCGCGCGAGGCCCCGGTGACAAGCGCAACCTTGTTGTTGAGATCGGGCACGGGATGCTCCTTCTGGAGAGCGGCGATGAGTGCAGTTCAGCAAAGAAATAGTCCTTCACCTGCGCCAGCAGAATTGGGACTTTGGCCGTGGCGGAGGGATTTGAACCCTATTCAGCTACCCGGTTGGCGCGCAAGCAGTGGCGTTAACTGCTGAAATGAATCGGCTGGTCAGCGGCGCTCGCCACCGATGCGATGCGGCAACACCGCACTGGTGTCACCCGTAACATTGGCTTGCGCTTCATTACCCAGCTGTTGTCCCATAGTCAGAATCCCCTAGAGGTGGTGACCATGGCGAGCCCCGGCAGGTTCCATGTGGATATGGAGGCCTTGGCGTCGTCGGCGGCACACGTCACCCGGCAGGGCGAGGATCTGGCCAGTGCTCACATGACCTCGGACAGTCAGGCCCACTTCGAGACGCTGCAGGCCCTGAATCCTGCCCATGAGGGCCTTTCTGGATCGGTCTGACCCTGATGGTGTTGACGGTGGCCGACGTGGAGCGGTGGAGTGCCGGAGCGGTGCGCGACGTATTCCATGTCGCCACTGCCCGAGGCAATGCCACTCTGGAGGCCTCCCGTCAGCTCAGCACGCTCGCGGTCTTCGACACCTGGGAGGGCGCGACGGCCGAGGCTAGAAAGCACACCAACGCATCAATCCGCCAAGACCTCGATGCGCACGGCAACGAGTCCCTGGCGGTGGCCCGGGCGGCGGGCAAGGCTGCCGATGACATCGAGCACGTGCAGTCTGAACTGCGGGCGCTGCGCGCCGATGCCACCGCGTTGCATATGACGATCGACGCGTTGAGCAACAAGATCGTTCCGGCGGAGAAGATGCCGCCGATGGAGGCAGAGATCGCGGAGATGCAGCTGCAACCCCGGCTGGACAAGATCCTGGCCGAAGCCAATGCGGTCGACGCGGAGTTGGCCGGTGCCATCAATATGGCTGACGGTGACGCAACAATTCCTGGCGGCCCGACGGTGCAATTCGACCCTCGGAATCCATTCGTCGACGATCCACGGTTCGGCCACTGGGTCAACGTCACGCCACCGCCGTATACCGGCGCGACCCCACCCGCACCGTGGACGGGTCACAAATCGCTGGAAGGGTATCCCGGCAAAGGCCCGGGCGGGCCCTCCGGCTTCTATGTTCCGGGTGGCAAAACCTGGGCCGACGACAGCGCCGCGCCGATGGCCTACGAAACCGAGCAATACCGCTTCCGTATCTCGGGAGAGGACTACACGGGCTACACGCGCTCGGTGGGGGGCCAGCAACAACAGTGGGTGCAGTACACCTACGACGCCCAGCACTACACGCAGGTCAATGTCGGGGGGCCGGCGTGGGCGTCGAAAGGGCCGAATGAAACCACCGGCGAGTTGGGTGGTGTGGCGACGGGCGGGCTCGGAGGGATCACGCCGCCACCGAAGATAGAAGCGTGGCAGCCGATCTCGCTGCCGCAAATTGCGTCGTTGTCGGGCGGCAACCCGGCGGCGACCTACTACATACCTGACGGGTGCGGCGGCCAATTCACGTTCAGCGGCGGCGTCCCGGTGGGCGGGATGGCGCCCCCGCCAACCATTCCCAGCATGATCGCCGAGCCGTAAGCAGCGGCCGAGCTCCCTCGAGCCTTAACCGTCGTTTTCGGTGTCCCAGTGCACCCATTCCGGGAGCGGAGTTCGTGGCATCGCGCCGTGTGCGGACGCTTCGTTGCTTGGCTGACCGCGATGCTCATTCCACCGCGGATCCCCTCTGTTGGCCCGACTTCGGCGGCTAGCACGGATCACGATGGCCGCTGTTCCTCCGATGACGAACACCAGCAACGCGATCTTCGCTACGGCCACCGCAATGGTGATCAGCATGTCAGCGCTGCGAAGCCTGGGTCAGCTGCAGATGCGGGCACGCCTTTTTCAGGGCAGTCGTCGCGTTGTACACCAGGGTGGCTGCGCGCATGCTGTCATTGTCCACGCCGGGCGCCGGTGAGGATGCCGGCGAATTAGCCGACGGGGCTGCGGAGGCGCGCTGTCCCTTCGCCGTCAACGCGGTGCCTTCGGCCCAATTGTCCAGTTGGGTCTTGATGTCGGGGGCCGAGACCGATACCTGCGCAGCCCGGATGTCGTTGGCCACAGCGGATTCCGCGTCGGCAACGGCCAGAAGATCCTTCGTTTCCCCGGCGCCGCTTTCCAGCGCGGCGACTGACTGCTGCATCTTGTTCCATTTCGGCCCGAGCTGTTCCACGATGCCGCAGTCATCGAGGGGGGCGGCGCGTTGGTTGACCCGGGTTGTCCAGATCGTGGCGGCGACGGCCGCAGCGATGACCAGCGCGACAATTCCAACCCACAGCAACATCCGACGCCGGCCGCCGCTGACTGGAGACTCACCGTCTGCCATGCAAGCGAACTTACCTCGCGTCGACGCTTCTTGCGCGCACGCCAGGCATCCGAGTTTGCCACCGGCCGCGACGTCAGCGTCGATGAGCTCGTCACGGTCAGTCCCTTGTCCCGCAGCGCTTCCCGCTCTTCGTCGTCATCGTGGATGGGTCGAAACGCACCCAGTGATCCAAAAGCCCGCCATGCGATTTCGAAGTCGCTAGCATCCTGCCGGTGAAAATTATTTCGGGGGCAGCAGTCATCTCAGCGGTGCTCTTCATAGCCTCACTCTCGCCAGCAACTGCGTCCGCGTCATGCAGCGGGTACACCAACGTCGACAACCACTGCGTCTCATCGCCGGATCACAGCCCGGGCAGCTACGGCGACGGCGACGGCACTAACAGCCACAGCGAACACAGCCGGGGATCAGGCTCGTGGCATGGCGGCACCGGTGGTCACCACTCAAAGAAATAGACATCTTCTCGACTGAGGCCGTCCAGGGACCACGAGCGACACGGAGAGCTGATTTCCACCCGACAGGGCGCACCCGACAGGGTGGGCACAAATTGGCCAT
>CBAAAS010000299.1:0-379 GCA_964658855.1 uncultured Mycobacterium sp. | reverse complement strand
GCGATGCGGGCATCTCTGGCCGAGCTCCGGCGCCAAGGACTCGCGATCATTGACGACTGAGCCCTGACCGCGTTACCCCGGGGCGAAAAGTGGGCACGCGTCCTTTGTCCCGATGTCCGACGGGCGAAGAAGCTCCTCACCTGCGTGAACTGGCGAGGAGCTGTGGCGGTGGCGGAGGGATTTGAACCCTCGGACGGGGGTTACCCGTCACACGCTTTCGAGGCGTGCTCCTTAGGCCGCTCGGACACGCCACCGCGGGTGAGCTTACCCAACGGCGGTCCGGCTATCCCAATCGCTGGCGGGTGAAGAAGGTCTCCAGCACCTCGGCGCACTCCTGCGCCAGCACGCCGCCCCGCACACCGGGCCGGTGATTGAGCCG
>CBAAAS010000298.1:0-4807 GCA_964658855.1 uncultured Mycobacterium sp. | reverse complement strand
CCGGCTGGCGGACAACCGGTTCTTCCACCGGTGCGGCGGGATGCGGCGCCGGGCGTGCCGGCGGTGGCTTGATCGCGGCCGGCAGTGCCGGGGCCGCGGCGATCTGTGCGCCCATCGCGCGGTGGGCCACCGGTCGGCCCGGGTTGGGTGCGTGATTGGGCACCAGATGCGGACCCAGTGCCAGTGACAGCGACGCCACGAACGTGACCGCTCCGGCGGCCAGCATCGTCACCGCTCCGGCGTAGGAGCGCTTCCTCGCGGCATCGTGGTCGTGGCGCCAACTGTTGACCGTCTCGAGCATCTCGGCGTCGGTGAATTCGGTGCTTTGAGCGGACACGAGCGCGGCTCCCCGCGCCAATGCCAGCTCCGCGCCGATTTGATTGATGACCGGGACGGGCAGCGTCGACAGCTGCGGGGATAAGGCGTCCACGTCGTCTTGCGCACCGACGATCACAATGCCACCGGGTTGCCAGGAACTGCGGTCGAACAATGCGGTAAGCCAGTGCACCAGACGCGCCGGCCCGCCCGACAACTGCTTGATTGCCGTTTGCGGCTCGCCGTCCTCCGCGTCGACCATGACGACGATCGTTGAGTCGCCGTCCAGTACGCACACCGCAGCCTGGTCATAGCCGACCACCGGGACGACAGCGCGGGCCAGCATGTCGCACGCGTCGTGCAGCCGAACCGGGACGATGTTGTCGAATCCGGCGTCGGTGAGCGATTCCACCAGCAGCGCCGCTTCAGCGGCCGATTCGTCGCTCCAGGTGACGCCCACAACGTGAAGCCGCTGATCGAACCCGACCGCTGCGGCCTGCGCTTCAAGCACGGCCGCGTTTGCCTGCTCCGAGGTGTAAACCGCCTGTACTCCGGCGGTGGGATCGACGTCGAAGTCGTCGTGATCGAGGATGGCGCCGTCCGCACCGCGGCCTTCCACCAAGACCCAACCGACTGACGTCGATGTCAGCGAGAGTCCAACTACCGTGTCCAAATCTGCACCTCAATCGCGGCCCAATGCCCGAGCGCCGCACCCGGCGAACATGAGAGTTGACGTACTGGTTCGCGGGCGGCGTAAGGACCGGGACAGCGTGATCTCGTCGGTCTACCCCGGGTCACCCTACGCGTTCGGCGTGCGGAAAAGCGACCCGGGGATTGACGGCTCGGCAGTCACGCGGGGTCGCGCAGTGTTGCCAGAAGCGGCTGATTAACGGCTCTAGCACAGGCTCCGTGCAGGTGAAGGTGGTAGCTGGAAAAACGCGACACCAGTGCGTCTTCATCGACATATGGACACCGGCACGGTAAGTTTTGCGGTAGTGCGTGATGCCATCGACAAGGGGCCCTATATGCCATTAGTAAGCGACAAGATCCGTGGGTGGGCGCGGCGACTGTCGGTCGCCGCAATGTCAGCCGCGGCTTTACCGGGCCTGATCGGCCTCATCGGTGAGGCCCCGACGGCGAACGCTTTCTCCCGTCCCGGTCTCCCCGTCGAGTACCTCCAGGTGCCGTCGGCCTCCATGGGCCGCAGCATCAAGGTGCAGTTCCAGACCGGCGGCAACGGCTCGCCGGCGGTGTATCTGCTGGACGGGCTGCGGGCGCAGGACGACTTCAACGGCTGGGACATCAACACCGCCGCCTTCGAGTGGTACTACCAGTCCGGATTGTCGATCGTGATGCCGGTGGGTGGGCAGTCCAGCTTCTACACCGACTGGTACAACCCCGCCTGCGGCAAGTCCGGTTGTTCGACCTACAAGTGGGAGACCTTCCTCACCAGCGAACTGCCCGGATACCTGTCCTCGCAGAAGAGCGTCAAAGCCAACGGCAGTGCGGCAGTGGGCATCTCGATGGCTGGCTCATCCGCGATGAACCTGGCCATCTACCACCCAGGACAGTTCATCTACTCCGGTTCGCTGTCCGGCTACCTGAGCCCGTCCACCGGTCAGGGCGCGATCGGCTTGGCGATGGGTGATGCCGGCGGCTACAAGAAGGAAGACATGTGGGGGCCGGACAGCGACCCCGCGTGGCAACGCAACGATCCCACAGTCAACGTCGGCCAACTGGTTGCCCACAACACCCGGCTCTGGGTGTACTGCGGCAACGGAACTCCGAACGAACTGGGCGGCGGCAACTTGCCGGCCACCTTCCTCGAGAGCAACTTCATGATCGGCGGCAACAAGAAGTTCCAGGACGCGTACAACGCTGCCGGCGGTCACAACGCCGTGTTCAACTTCCCGGCCTACGGCACGCATAGCTGGGAGTACTGGGGAGCTCAGTTGAACGCGATGAAGGGTGACCTGCAGGGCTCGCTGGGCGCGCACGCCGGCTAGACCTCCGAAGAAACTGGGCTTGACGGTAATCCGTCAAGCCCAGTTTTTCGTTGTGAGCACGGTCAGTGCAATCGGTCGGTGACGTCGGTCCATTCCGCTTTAGCCCCATGGTGATTGCCCACGTCGTGGCACTGGCCGTAGATGCGCGCCACCCCGCGCGTCGGGGTGTCGCGGTCCGGATAAAGAATCGCGTTGACACCATCCTTCGACAGATTTCGGCCGAACATGTGCTGATTGGGCGCCGGCCCTTCGCGCCACCCGTGAGCCACCATGGCGTCGGAGACGTCGCGGAAATAGTGGTCGGCGTCGATATCGGCTGGCAGTTCGAAGTCGATGTAGATCGCGCCCTGGTAGGGCGGGTCGTCCCGGTTTTTGCATGACATCAGCAGGTAGCCCGCCGTCGGCTCACGGAGCCCGGTGATCAACGTGATGTCGCGAGCATGGGCGACAACTTCGGTCTGGATTTGCGCATCGGTGGCGGCCGGCCCGGGGTGTTCCACAGCGTCATTCGCCGAGGCATGCAGCCGATCGATCGCCAGGTAAGCCCCGCCGATGATTAGGGCCGTCACCGATAGGGCGGCGATCAGCGCCCTGGTCGCCGGTGGGCGCCCACCCGTCGATGAGTCGTCGGCGTCATGCACGGGAAATCACGCGCCGTGCCGACTGCCGAAGTGGTGTCAGCCCCCGAGCGCCGCGAGGAGCTCTTTGATCCGCGCGGCTTCGTCGTCGGTCGGACTTTCCTCGGCTTCGATGGCGTCGAGGAGTTCAGGCGTGAGCCCGACGCCGTTAGCGGTCTCCTGTGCAGACAGCTTCGCGCGCCGCCGGATGACGTAGAGCTGCTGGCCCAGGGTCGCGCCAGGGGCTTCCGACGCCAGCGCCATCAGATCGTCGTATCGGGTGCGAACACCGCTGAGCGACACGATGACTGATGGTGTCGCGCGACCGCGGGTCGCCGCTTTGGTCAGTGCCGTCTGCAGCTTGCGCAGGCCAGACAGGATCACGTTGGCGCGGCCGGAGAACTCCGGGTCGCTGGTGTCGGGCAAGGCGTCGATGGCTGCGGAGAACATCTGCATCGCCGCCTCGACCAAGCTGACGATGACGGGCGCTTCGCCGTCATCCGGTCCGCCGTCGTTCTTGGACCGCTTTGTGCTGTGGTAATCGTCGATGATGATCACTCCGTCGGGATTGTGATTGAGACGTCGAAAAACGCTAGCGCGGATCCATCGTCTGGACAAGGTTTGGCTCAACTCGCGGACCGGTCACCCGCGGGCATGCTTGGATCAGCCCATGCAGGGATCTGCGACAGTTCACATGGCGGCACCGGCGGACCAGATCTGGGGCCTGATAACCGACGTCCACAGCATCGGCCGCTACTCCCCCGAGGTGTTCGAAGCCGAGTGGCTGGACGGCGCCACCAAGCCTGCGCTGGGCGCGCGGTTCCGTGGCCACGTCAAACGCAACGAAATCGGCCCGGTGTACTGGACCGTCTGCCGAGTGACGGCGTGCGAGCCGGGCCGCGAATTCGGTTTCGAGGTGCTCCTCGGCGACCGGGCAGTCAACAACTGGCACTATCGCCTGGCGCCATCGAGCGGCGGCACGGACGTCACCGAGTCATTCCGGATGACCTCCTCACCGTTCATCGGCGTCTACTTTTGGCTGTTCGGTGGCTTCCTGCGGCAACGACGCAACGTCCGAGACATGACCAAGACGTTGCACCGGATCAAGGACGTGGCAGAGGCATGAGCGGACAGTGGTCGCGCGACGAGATCGAATCGGCCTTCGAACACCACAAGCAGGTGGTCGTCGAGATCGGGTCCAGTTGGGATTGGTCTCGGTTCGCCGACCAGTTCACCGAGGACGCAACCTACGTCGAGCACACCTATGGGACGCTGCACGGCCGCGAGCAGATCCGTGACTGGATCGTCTCGACGATGAGTGTGTTCCCCGGCAGCGAGATGCCGTTCTACCCGACGTCGTATCACTCGATCGACGTCGATCGCGGCTGGGTGTTCTGCGAGTTCCAGAACCGGATGCGCGATCCCGGTGACGGAAGCGTTCACCAGGCGGCCAATCTGTCGGTGCTGAAGTACGGCGGCGACAACTTGTGGAGTTACGAGGAAGACGCCTACAACCCGATGAACTTCCTGCCGATGGTGCGGTCCTACGTCGAGCGGAGTCATGCCATGGGCACCGCCACTGAGGACGCCCTCACCTTCGCGACGAATATGAAGTGGGAATTGGGCTGACGGCCGACGGTCGCATCGGGTCGTAGGCTGGTCGACAGCACCGCCCGTCGATGTGGAGGCCTAACCGGTGGCGATTGAACTGAAGCAGAGGTTGCACTGGCTGGCGCTGCACGGATTCGTGCGTGGCGTCGCATCGCTCGGCGCGCGGCGCGGGGACCTCATCTGGTGCACGGCCGCCAGCGGCTGGTCGAAGTCGGCGCGCAACGTGTTCATCGCGCCGTGGCTGAACGGGGCGGCGGC
>CBAAAS010000297.1:0-4816 GCA_964658855.1 uncultured Mycobacterium sp. | reverse complement strand
CGACTTGCTGCGGGTGCTGCCGCCGGTGCCGCAGTCGACGCCACCCGCCGGCACGCCGCAAGCATCTGCGCGGCGCAAGGCGGCCCCGAGCCGGCCGCTGGCCCCCGCCGGTCGCAGCGAGACTCCGCAGCGCCACGCCGAAACCACCACCCGCGAGGGCGGATCCACGACGCACGCCGCAACCCCGCCGCCCGCGCGTCAAGAGCCGAGTCACCGCCCGCCGACTGGCCGTAACGGTCACCAGGCGTCGCATCACCAACGCTGAGTCAGAGCCATCCCGGCGCTAAGTACACTGGCGCCGTGCCTCGCCGCGTTGCCCTGATCACGGGGCCCACCTCCGGAATCGGCGAGGGTTTCGCTCGTCGCTACGCCGCCGACGGCTATGACGTGGTCCTGGTGTCCCGCGATGCCGAACGCCTCAATCAACTTGCCGCCGAACTTTCCAACGAGGGCGGCTGCAGCGTCGAAGTGCTTCCGGCCGATCTCGCCGATGCCGCGGGCCGCGACAAGGTCGCCGCACGGTTGGCGTCCGGCGACATCAGCGTGCTGGTGAACAACGCCGGCTTCGGCACCTCCGGCGAATTCTGGACTGCCGAACCTGCCGAGCTGCAGCGGCAGCTCGACGTCAACGTCACCGCGATCATGCAGCTGACCCGGGCCGCGTTGCCGGCGATGATCGACAAAGCCGCCGGCACGGTCATCAACGTCTCGAGTGTGGCGGGCCTGCTGTCCGGTCGCGGATCGACCTACTCGGCGTCCAAGGCGTATGTCGTGTCGTTCACCGAAGGTCTGGCAGTCGGGTTGCGCGGCACCGGCGTCGGGATACACGTGGTGTGTCCGGGATACGTGCACACCGAGTTCCACGACCGGGCCGGCATCGACATGACATCGCTGCCGTCGTTCATGTGGCTCGAGGTCGACGACGTGGTCCGCGAAACCCTCGCCGAGGTGGCCCGCGGCAACACGCTCATCATTCCCGGGCTGCAGTACAAGGTCATCACCACCGCCAGCCGGATGGTGCCGCGAACGCTGGCGCGCGCCGCCACGAGCGTCTTCGGTCGGGGCCGTGGCCGAACTTAAGCCCGAACTGGTCGAATTGGCCGATCTGGTCCGCGAATTGGCGGTCGTGCACGGCCGCGTCACGCTGTCGTCGGGCAAGGAAGCCGACTACTACGTCGACCTGCGCCGGGCCACCCTGCACCACCGCGCTGCCCCGTTGATCGGCCGGCTGGTTCGCGAGCTCACCGCCGACTGGGATTACGCCGCGGTCGGCGGTCTCACCCTGGGCGCCGATCCCGTCGCCACCGCCGTCATGCACGCACCTGGCCGCCCAATCGACGCTTTCGTCGTCCGGAAGTCAGTGAAAGCCCATGGCATGCAACGACTTATCGAAGGGTCCGACATCTCCGGTCAGCGGGTCCTGGTCGTCGAGGACACCAGCACCACTGGTGGGTCGGCGCTGACCGCGGTGCGGGCGGTGCTGGAAGCCGGCGCGCAGGTCGTCGGCGTCGCGACCGTCGTCGACCGGGCCACTGGCGCCGCCGAAGCCATTGAGGCCGAAGGCTTTCCGTACCGCAGCGTGCTGGGGTTGGCGGACCTCGGGCTGAGTTAGTCACCGTGCGCACTGTCATCGCGATGATCGCGACGTTGGCGCTGGTCTGTTCTTGCTCGAATTCGGCTGTCCGGCAACAGGTCTATGGCGCTGGAACTGCGCGGATCGGTGAGTCCCTGGCGGTGCTGGGCTGGAATACCTCGGTATCGAACGTGCGCTGGCAAGACGACTATGTGCTCGTCGACGTCGATGCGGCACCGACCGATCCGGCGAAACCGCACGCCGACCCGGGCGATATCCGGTTCGGGTTGTACGGCGCGCTGGCGCATCCGATGGAAACGGTCGGTATCGGCAGCTGCGACGGTGTGAAAAACCTTGTCATCCAATCGCTTTCCGCGCCTGGCGGCAAGCGGATGACCGGGACGGTATGTCTGGGCCCGATGAAGGACCGCACTGCTGTGCGCGGCGTCTACCTGTACTCGCCCCGAGACCGCATCGCCGGGACCGCGGCCGCCTACGCGGCGGCGTTCCCGGTCGGGTTGCTGCCGACCACCGAAAGCGACACCGGGCTTGTGGTCAGGACCACCAGTGCGGCGGCATGGCGCGCCGACGGGTCTTCGCTGAACCAGCAATCGCTCGGCGACCCGGCTGCGTTCAACGGGAGCGGCTACATGCTGCTCGGTTTGCAGGCTGACACCATCGCCGCCAAGTACCGCGAGGACTCCGGCGCCCGCGGCGGCCCGATGATGCTGCTCGCCTCGCCGACCCTGCCGCCGCCCGGCCTGAACCCGGCCTGCACGGCCTACGGGGCGTCGGTGCTGATCCTGCCCGAGGCGTCGCTGGACTCAGTGCACGTCAACGCCTCCCTGTGCACCCAGGGTGACCTCAACAGCGCGCTGCTGTACGCGACGATCTCGATTGTGGGCACGCACGCCGCGGTCTGGACGATCAAGTGACCGATACCGAACCCGGGCCTGGGCCCACCGAGTGGAGCGTTCCAACGGCCGGCGTCGGCCCCTGGGAGGGTCCGCTGCCCGACGATCCGCGGTATGACCCCGAGTTGCTGCGCGACGGCGACACCCGCAACGTCGTCGACGCCTACCGGTACTGGACACGGGAGGCGATCGTCGCCGACATAGACACCCGGCGTCACCCGCTGCATGTCGCGATCGAGAACTTCGGCCAGGACGCCAACATCGGTGGGGTGGTGCGCGCCGCCAACGCCTTCGCGGTGGACACCGTGCACATCGTCGGCCGTCGCCGGTGGAATCGTCGCGGCGCCATGGTCACCGACCGCTACCAGCGTTTGCAGCATCACGACGACACCGCCGAGTTGCTGCGCTTTGCTGCGGACGCCGGCCTGACGGTGGTCGCTGTCGACATCGTGCCGGGTGCCTCGCGACTCGAGCAGACGACGCTGCCGCGGGACTGCCTGCTGCTGTTCGGCAGCGAAGGACCCGGCATCAGCGACGATGCCCGCGACGGCGCCGCGCTGACCGTCTCGATCGCGCAGTTCGGCTCGACGCGCAGCATCAACGTCGCGGTCGCGGCCGGGATCGCCATGCACGCCTGGATCAGCCAACACGGGCACATCGACCGAGCCTGGTAGGGCAGGATCAGCGACATGGATCAGGTATGGGTCAACCGGGCGGTCAGCGCGGAGACCGCGGTCGCTGGTCGCCATCTGAAAAAGCTGTGGGCGCTGCCCGGCACCCAGCTCGGCGTGGTCGCCTGGCCGCCGACTCGGCGCGATCGATGGTTCGGCGGCTGGCACTACTGGTGGCAGGCGCATCTGCTGGACTGCCTGGTCGACGCCGAGCAGCGTGACCCGCAACCCGAGCGGCGCGTCAAGATCGCGCGGCAGATCCGCGCACATCGGCTGCGTAACAACGGATCCTGGGTCAACAACTACTACGACGACATGGCCTGGCTGGCGCTGTCGCTGGAGCGGGCGTCGCGAATCGCCGACGTCGACCGCGAGCACGCCCTGCGCAAGCTCAACGACCAACTGGTCAACGCCTGGGTCCCCGAGGACGGCGGCGGCATCCCTTGGCGCAAGCAGGACCAGTTTTTCAACGCCCCGGCCAACGGACCTGCGGGACTGTTCCTGGCCCGCTTCGGCGACCGCCTGCGGCGCGCCCAGCAGATGGCGGACTGGATCGACGACACGCTGATCGACCCCGAGTCGCACCTGGTGTTCGACGGCATCAAGGCGGGCTCGCTGGTCCGCGCGCAGTACACCTACTGCCAGGGTGTGGTGCTCGGTCTGGAGACCGAGTTGGCCGCGCGCACCCTGGACGCGCGGCACGCGCCCAGGGTCCATCGCCTGGTGGCCGCCGTTGACGAGCACATGTCGGCCGGCGGGGTGCTGCGCGGTTCCGGCGGCGGCGACGGCGGGCTGTTCTCCGGCATCACCGCCCGCTATCTGGCGTTGGTCGCCACCACGTTGCCCGGCGATTCCGCCGCCGATGTCAACGCCCGCGACACCGCCCGTCATATCGTGCTGACGTCGGCGCAGGCGGCCTGGGACAACCGCCAGTCGGTGGAAGGGCTGCCACTGTTCGGGCCGTCCTGGGATGAGACCGCCGAGTTGCCGACGGCCGGTGGGCAGCAGGCGCAGTTCGTCGCCGGCGCGGTCACCGCATCGGAGATCCCCGAGCGCGACCTGTCGGTGCAGCTGTCCGGTTGGATGCTGATGGAGGCCGCCTACGCCGTGACCGCCGGCGACGCCAAGGAAGGGACCAGCGATGAGTAAAGTCCACGCCGACGCCGAGTCGGCGCTGAACGGTCTGCTGAAGGACGGAATCACCATCGCCGCAGGTGGTTTCGGACTGTGCGGCATTCCGGAGAAACTCATCCAGGCGCTGGTGGACAGCGGCGTCAAGGATCTCACCATCGTCGGAAACAACGCCGGTGTCGACGATTTCGGCATGGGGCTGCTGCTCAAGGCGCGTCAGGTGAACAAGGTGATCGCCTCCTACGTGGGCGAGAACAAAGAGTTCGAACGCCAGGTGCTGGCCGGCGAACTGGACCTCGTTCTGACACCGCAGGGGACACTCGCCGAGAAGCTACGTGCCGGCGGCGCAGGCATTCCTGGCTTCTACACCCGCACGGGGTTCGGCACCAACCTCGCCGAGGGCAAAGACACCCGGGTCTTCAACGGCACGGAATACGTTCTGGAAGAAGGCATTCAGGCCGACGTGGCCATAGTCAAGGCGTGGAAGGGGGATAAAGCGGGCAACCTGATCTACCGCAAGACGGCCC
>CBAAAS010000296.1:0-4817 GCA_964658855.1 uncultured Mycobacterium sp. | reverse complement strand
GCCGCCGGTCTGACCGGATTCCGGCTGCGCCCCGCCGCATTGCCACACGACCTGCTCCAGATCACCGACGGGTTGGTGCCCGAATTGCAGCGCCGCGGGTTGTTCCGCACCGCCTATGAGGCGGCGACATTGCGTGGCCTGCTCGGGTTGTCGCGCCCCGCCAACCGCTACGCCCTCGCCTGACCCGAAGACGACAGGATTCAAGTCAATGAGCAAGCCGATCAAGCAGATCCACCTAGCCGCCCATTTCCCGGGCGTCAACAACACCACGGTGTGGAGCGATCCGGCTGCCGGTAGCCACATCGAGTTCAGTTCCTTCACGCGATTTGCGCAGACGGCCGAGCGGGGCAAGTTCGACTTCCTGTTCCTCGCCGAAGGCCTACGGCTCCGCGAACAGAACGGCCATATCTACGACCTCGACGTGGTCGGGCGCCCCGACACCTTCACCATTCTGGCCGCGCTTGCGGCGGTGACCGACCGGCTGGGCCTGACCGGCACCATCAACTCGACCTTCAACGAGCCCTATGAAGTCGCGCGTCAATTCGCGTCGCTGGACCATCTATCGGGTGGCCGCGCCGCATGGAACGTCGTGACCTCATGGGACGCCTTCACCGGCGAGAACTTTCGCCGCGGCGGCTTCCTTGCCGAAGATCAGCGCTACGAGCGGGCCCGGACGTTCCTGCAGACCACCAACGAACTCTTCGACTCGTGGCGCGGTGACGAGATCGTCGCCGACAAGAACGCCGGTGTCTTTTTGTCGACGCCGCATGCAGGCGAATTCGGGCACCGGGATGCGCATTTCGACATCCACGGGCAGTTCAACGTGCCGAGGAGCCCGCAGGGGCGACCGGTGATTTTCCAGGCCGGTGACTCCGACCAGGGCCGGGATTTCGCAGCCTCCTCGGCGGATGCGATCTTCTCCCGGCACAGCACTTTGGGCGCCGGGCAGGCGTTCTACGAAGACGTCAAAGGGCGACTGGCCCGTTACGGACGTAGCCGTGAGGAGTTGCTCATCCTGCCGGCCGCATCCTTCGTCATCGGTGACACCGACGCGGAAGCCGAGGAGCTGGCACGCGAGGTGCGCCTGGCCCAGGTGTCGCCGCAAACGGCGATCAAGTTTCTCGAACAACTATGGAACCGCGACCTTTCCGACCACGACCCCGACGGTCCACTCCCCAGCGTCGACCCACTCGTTGGAGAGAACACCATTTCGCGAGGCCGGGCCAGCGTCCGCATGTTCAAAGATTCGATTGCGATCGCCAACGACTGGCGATCCAAGGCCGAGGCGGAGAACCTGACCACCCGCGAGTTGATCATCGAGGTGCTGGGACGCCAATCCTTCGTTGGCTCACCGCACACCGTCGCCGCAACGATCAACGACTTTGTGCAGATCGATGCCAGCGACGGATTCATTCTCGTGCCACACATCACGCCGGGCGGCCTCGACCCGTTCGTCGATCAGGTGGTGCCGCTGCTGCAGGAGCGCGGAGTGTTCCGGGCCGACTACGCGGGCACCACGTTGCGCGACCACCTCGGCCTGGCTCCGCTGCCGAAATCCGGTCAACACCGCGGCCCGGGAAGCGCGACCGAGGTGGCGTCCTGACGACATGACGACACACCTGGGAGTTCTCGACCTTGTTCCGATCTCATCGGGATCGACTGCCACGCAGGCACTGCTCAACAGCATCGACCTGGCTCAGCGCGCCGAAAGCCTTGGCTATAGCCGTTATTGGTTCGCTGAACATCACCTCAACCCGGGCGTGGCCGGCACCTCGCCCGCGGTTCTGCTCGCCCTGACCGCCGCTCAGACCTCGACAATCCGGCTCGGCTCCGGCGCAGTTCAAATGGGCCACCGCACCGCGCTGTCCGCCGTCGAGGAATTCGGCCTACTGGATGCCCTGCATCCCGGGCGGTTCGACCTCGGTCTAGGACGGTCGGGTGGCAAGCCCCGCGAGCCGGTGGCATCGGTGCCGCCGACGCAGCCGCTGGTCAACGGCCGCACCTCGAACGGGCTGTTGATACCGCCGAAGTTCGATGTCAGAGCACTGCTGAAATCCCCACGCTTCGGCCTGCACAAGACGCTGCTTCAGCTGCCGAATGCGGAATCGCAGAATTACACCGAACAGGTGGACGACGTTCTCGCGCTGATCGCGGACACCTATCGATCGGCCGACGGTGTCGAGGCCCACGTAGTGCCCGGGGCCCAAGCCGATCTGCAGATCTGGATCCTTGGCAGCAGCGGAGGAGAAAGCGCAATCGTGGCCGGCGAGAGGGGCTTACGGTTCGCCGCGAATTATCACGTCGCTCCCGCAACTGTCCTGGAAGCGGCGGACGGCTATCGGGCCGCTTTCACACCCACGGCCGAACTCGATCAGCCTTACGTCGCGGTCTCGGCGGATGTCGTGGTGGCCGACGACGAGGCCACCGCTCGTGAGCTCGCGACCGGTTACGGACTGTGGGTGCGCAGCATCCGCACCGGAGAAGGAGCGATCCAATTTCCGACGCCGGAGCAGGCGCGCCGGCATACCTGGAGCGATTCCGACCGAGAACTTGTCGCGGACCGGGTGGAAACCCAGTTCGTCGGAACCGCAGTCCAGGTGGCCGACCAGCTCGAACAGCTACGCGATGCGACCGGAGCCGATGAGCTGATCATCACGACCATCACCCATGACCACCGCGACCGGGTGCACTCTTACCGTCTGCTCGCCGAAGAGTGGGCGCGCCGCTGAGCTGTGCGCCGCGCCTAGCGGCGTTGTAAGGCCGTGAGTGCTCGCCGCCCGGACGCGCGGCGGGCGTCGGAAAGCGCGGCGTCCTCGGCGGCCGGATCGGCGTGCAGGAAGCTGCCCGTGCCCGGAGATCCACCCGAGCCGAGCTGGTTCATCTTGACCGGGACCGGGGCGCCTTGGTATTTCAGCGGCAACGGTGCAAGTGGCTGGTGCACCTCGATGTAGGCGCCGTGCGGAAGACGCTTGATGATTCCGGTTTCGATGCCGTGCTCGAGGATCGCCCGGTCGCTGCGCTGCAGTCCCACACACCACCGGTAGGTGACGAAGTAGACGATCACCGGCAGCACGACCATGCCGATGCGCCCGATCCAGGTGGTCGCATTGAGCGAGACGTTGAACTTCAGCGCGATGATGTCGTTCATCGCTCCCAGGGTCAGCACCAGATAGAACGCGATCGCCATCGCGCCGATGCCGGTGCGCACCGGGACATCACGCGGACGCTGCAGCAAGTTGTGATGTGCGTAGTCGTCACTGAACCGCCTCTCCAAGAACGGATAGACGGTCAGCAACATGAACACGATGCCCATGATCATCGCGGCGCCAACGGCCGCGGGCACCGTGTGGCGGCCGATGTAGATCTCCCATGCCGGCCACAATCGCTGCAGGCCCTCTGTCCACATCATGTAGAAGTCCGGCTGCGATCCCGCCGATACGTGAGATGGCTTGTAGGGCCCCAGGTTCCAGATCGGGTTGATCTGCAGGAGACCGCCCATCAGGCCGATGACACCGGCCGTCAGCGCGAAGAAGGCGCCGGATTTGACCGCGAAGACCGGCATCACGCGGACGCCGACGACGTTGCTCTCGGTGCGGCCGGGGCCGGGGAACTGGGTGTGCTTCTGGAACCACACCATCGCCAGGTGTGCGCCGATCAACGCCAGAATGATCGCCGGCAGCACCAGGACGTGCAGCGCATAAAGCCTGGGAATCAACGTGGTGCCCGGAAAGTCGCCACCGAAAAAGGCCCAGTGCAGCCAGGTGCCGATCACCGGGAATCCCAACATGATTGACGAGAGCGCGCAGCGCAGACCGATGCCGGACAGCAGATCGTCGGGCAGCGAGTAACCGAAGTAGCCCTCGAACATGGCCAGGATCAGCAGCAGCGAGCCGATGACCCAGTTGGCTTCACGCGGTCGGCGAAACGCGCCGGTGAAAAAGACGCGGGCCAGGTGCACCATGATCGACGCCGCGAACAGCAGCGCGGCCCAATGATGGATCTGACGGACGAACAGGCCACCGCGCACTTCGAAAGAGATGTTGAGCGCTGACTCGTAGGCGCGCGACATCTCTATTCCGCGCAACGGTTGATACACGCCGCGGTAGGTGACCTCGGTCATGGACGGGTCGAAGAACAGCGTCAGGTAGATCCCGGTGATCAGCAGAACAACGAAGCTATATAGCGCGATCTCGCCGAGCAGGAACGACCAGTGCGTAGGAAAGACCTTGTTGAGTTGCCGGCGCAGGGCGGCCGAGTAGTGATATCGCGCGTCGGCGCTGTTGGCCGTGCGCACCCCGGAATCCGCCGGTCGGAGGTTCATAGCAACCATCCCCTCACGGCTGAAGCCGCTGCTCTGCGGCCAGCCGAGCACCTACTATGGTACGTAGTACCACAGAGCGTAGTACTTGTCGGATAGGGCGTAAAGAGTCGAATCGGGACTTATTTGCCGGTGCGCTCGCGGTGCTTGCAGCCCGGCCAGCAACATGGACGGCGCTGGCCTTCCTCGAGTTCCTCCTGGGTGCGGCGGATGCGGCGCTCCCGGGTCGCATCCTGCTTGGCGTCGTCGACCCAGCAGATGAACTCGTTGCGCGCCAGCGGTGTGATGTCCTTCCACGCCGCCAGTGCGGTGGAGTTGGCCAGCAACGCCGTACGCAGGTCGACGGGAAGCTGGTGGACCACCCCGCCGGGCACCCGGTTGCCGCTCATGGCGCCAGATTAATCGCCGATCCCGCCAAGGCCGGGTCGCTAGCGTGGGTGTCGTGACTATCGCGGCGAGCCACTGCCGGGTTGACTGCGATCGCTCAACGACAGGAGAC
>CBAAAS010000295.1:0-4841 GCA_964658855.1 uncultured Mycobacterium sp. | reverse complement strand
CCAACGCCGAGAGCCCCAACACCCGCGCGGTGCTGTTCCATCTCGGCAAGCTGATTCCGCCGCAGGGCGTCCCCGACACCTACGGCTTCAATGGGCTCGACAACTCGCAGTGCACCGGCGACACGGTGGCGCTGAGTTACTCCGGCGGGATCGGCCTGCCCAGCGTGGTGAAGTTTCGCTGGAACGGCAACGGGGTGGAGCTGATCGCCAACGCCGGCTGAGTTGTCGGGGTAGCCGCTTAGAGTGGCTGCTGTGTTCTTGGCAGGCGACAGCATCATCTACAGCGCATCGGATCTCGCGTCTGCGGCGCGCTGTGAATATGCCCTGCTGCGAGAATTCGACGCGAAACTCGGCTGGGGTCAACGCGTCAGCGTCACCGACGAATTGCTCGCGCGCACGGCATACCTCGGGGACGAGCACGAGCAACGCCGGCTCGACCAGTTGCGTGACGAGCACGACGGCGGCGTGGCCGTCATCGGCCGTCCCGTTCCGTTCACCCTCGAAAATGTCGCCGCTGCGGCAGACCAGACCCGGCGTGCCATCGACCGCGGCGCGCCGGTGGTCTACCAGGCAGCGATGTTCGACGGCCGCTTCGTCGGATTCGCCGACTTTCTGGTCCGCCGCGACGGGAAGTACCAGGTTTCGGACACCAAGCTAGCCCGCTCGGCAAAAGTCACCGCGCTGCTTCAGATCGCCGCCTACGCCGACACATTGAGCGACGCCGGCATCCCGGTGCACCCCGAAGCCGAATTGATACTCGGCAACGGTACCGCGGTCACCTACCAGGTCGACGAGCTCATCCCGGTGTACCGCGAGCAGCGCGCCCGCCTGCAGCGCCTGCTCGACGATCACCACGCCGGCGGAGTACCCGTGCGCTGGGAGGACGAGGGCGTGCGCGCCTGCTTCCGCTGCCCGGTTTGCGAGGAGCAGGTGCGTGCGGCCGATGATCTGTTGTTGGTCGCAGGCATGCGGGTTACGCAGCGCGCCAAGCTGATCGATGCAGGCATCACGACGATTACCGGGCTGGCCGAACACAGCGGCCCGGTGGCCAATGTGTCCGCCCGCTCGCTGACCGCGATGGTGGCTCAGGCCAAGCTCCAGATCAGTCAACGCGGCACCGGCACACCTCAATTCGAGGTGTCCGACGCGCAGCCGCTGGCCCTGCTGCCCAACCCTGACGAAGGCGACCTGTTCTTCGACTTCGAGGGCGACCCGCTGTGGACGGCGGACGGCGTCGACTGGGGCCTGGAATATCTGTTCGGCGTTCTCGAAGGGGGTAAAGCGGGCACCTTTCACCCGCTGTGGGCACACAACCGTCCCGACGAGCGGAAAGCTTTGATCGACTTCCTCGCGCTGGTGGCCAAGCGGCGCAAGCGATTCCCGAACATGCACATCTACCACTACGCCGCATACGAGAAGACCGCACTGCTGCGGCTGGCCGGACGGCACGGGGTCGGCGAAGACCAAGTCGACGACTTGCTGCGCAGCGGCACGCTGGTCGACCTGTATCCGATTGTGCGCAAGAGCATTCGGACCGGCGCCGAGTCACTGAGCCTGAAGGCGCTCGAGCCGCTGTACATGGGGTCGAAACTGCGATCGGGTGATGTCACGACGGCCACCGACTCGATCACCCAGTACGCGCTCTACAGCGAGTTACGCGCCAACGGCGAACTCGACAAGGCGGCGGCCGTGCTCAAGGAGATCGAGGACTACAACCAGTACGACTGCCTGTCCACCCGAGAGCTGCGCAACTGGCTCCTGATCCAGGCCTTCGAGAGCGGTGTCGCACCGGTTGGCGCCCAACCGGTCTCCGATGGCGGCGCCATCGAGCAAGCAGACGCGCTCGCGGTGCAGCTGGAGGAGTTCGCCGGCGTTGCGGCGAGCCCCGACCGTACTCCCGAGCAGACTGCGGTGGCGCTGGTGTCCGCCGCCCGCGGCTATCACCGCCGCGAGGACAAGCCGTTCTGGTGGGCGCACTTCAATCGACTGAATTACCCCGTCGACGAATGGTCGGGCGAGGCTGACGTTTTCATCGTCGAGCAGGCGAAGGTCGCAGTCGATTGGCACAAGCCGCCTCGAGCGCACAAGCTTCAGCGCCGCATACAGCTGACCGGTGAGCTGGCCCGGGGCGCGATCAACGCCGGATCCGAGGTCTACGCGCTTTACGATCCGCCCGCCCCGTCCGGGTTGACCGACAGCCCCGATCGGCGCGCGACGGGCCGAGCCCAGGTCATGGAGGTCAACGATCCGAGCGTGCCCAGCGAGCTAATCGTGTGCGAGCGAACTCCGGCCGACGGCAGCACTTTTCACGAGCTGCCGTTCGCCCTGACGCCCGGCGGTCCGGTCAATACCAAGCCGCTGCGCGACGCCATCGAAGCGGCGGCGACCAACCTCGCGGCGGGGCTGCCACATCTCCCCCGCTCCGCGGTGGCCGACATCCTGCTCCGACAGCGGCCCCGAACTCGCAGCGGCGCAGACCTTCCCAGAAGCGGCGGCGCGATCGACGACATCACCGCCGCCCTGCTCGACCTGGATTCGTCGTACGTCGCGGTGCACGGACCGCCCGGAACCGGCAAGACCCACACCGCCGCGCATGTGATCACCCGTCTGGTGGCCGACCATGGCTGGCGCATCGGTGTGGTCGCGCAGTCGCACGCCGTGGTGGAGAACCTGCTGCAGGGCGCGATCAAGGCCGGGATCGATCCGACCAGGGTGGCCAAGAAGAAGTCCGACCGCACCGACGTCGCGTGGCAGCAGATCAGCGAGAGCGAGTACGCCGGATTCATCACCGGTACAGCAGGATGCGTGATCGGCGGGACGGCCTGGGATTTCGCCAACCCGGGCCGGGTGCCGCCGGGGAGTCTGGACCTGCTGGTGATCGACGAGGCCGGCCAGTTCTGCCTCGCCAACACGATCGCGGTGGCTGCATCGGCCGCCAACCTGCTCCTGCTCGGTGACCCGCAGCAGCTGCCGCAGGTCAGCCAGGGCACACATCCCGAACCGGTCGACGGGTCCGCGCTGGGCTGGCTGGTCGAAGACCATCGCACGCTGCCCGCCGAACGCGGCTACTTCCTGGACCGCACCCATCGCATGCATCCCGCGGTGTGCGCACCGGTGTCGGCGTTGTCCTACGAGGGCCGGCTGCAGCCGTACACCGAAGTCACCGCCGCGCGGCGGCTGGACGGGTATCCGCCTGGGCTGCAGGTACTTCGCGTTCCCCACGAGGGCAACGCGACCGAGAGCCCCGAAGAAGCCGAGGCCATCGTCGACCTGATCCACACGCTGGTCGGCCTGGACTGGACGGCCGACGGCGGCACCCGGCCGCTGGCGTCCCACGACGTGCTGGTGTTGGCGCCCTACAACGCTCAAGTCGTGCTCCTGCGCCGGCGACTGGCCGGCGCCGGACTTGGCGACGTACGGGTCGGGACCGTCGACAAGTTTCAGGGCGCCGAGGCGCCGGTGGCCATCATCTCGATGACGGCCTCATCCGTTGCGGACATACCGCGCGGAATCCCGTTCCTGCTCAACCGGAATCGGCTGAATGTGGCGATCAGCCGCGCGCAGTATGCGGCTGTGATCGTCCGGGCGGACGCGCTGACCGAATACCTGCCGGCCGCCCCGAACGGTCTGGTGGAACTCGGCGCGTTCCTGGCGTTGACGGCGCCAGACCGGATGGCTTAGCGGCTACCTGTCGAAATGGGAATGCCGCCCGGTACCTTCGTCGGGATCCGCGCGACGCCGGCCGCTGGGCGGCGGCCGGCGGTGCCCGTTGCGCCCGTCGTCGCGGGAGATCGACCCGCCGTAGGTGTCGATGTCGTCGACAAACGGCTCCTTCCGAGGCGGAAATTCCTCGATCGGATCAAAACGCTGCGCGTCGTCGCCGTGGAAGCCGTTGTGGGCCTCCGTGATCGGATCTAGCTCGGCCGTTGTCGTCATATCGTCGAGCAGGCTGTGCCACGACTCGACCGGTGCGGTGCGCCAGTTCTCGACCGGAGCCGGTCGGGGGTGCTCCTTGTGTGCCGCCAGCGGTTCGGTCTGCGGCTCGACGACGGCAGGCCGGGGCGGTGTGGCAGCGCGAGATGGCCGCGGCGCAACAGGTGCCGGCGACAGCGTGTACTCGACATAGTCGTCGTCGTCGTCGAAACCTTCCCGGAAGCCGTCGAAGCCGCTCTCGAATCCGTCTGCGGCGCTTGGCCGCACCCGAACGCGACGGGTCGGTGCGTCCAAGCTGTCCGTGCCGGCGGTAGGCGCATCAAGAGCAGTCGATGCCCCGCCGGATCCGACCAGAAACAGGGCCGCACCGATCCCGAACAGCGCCACGAACGCGGGCAACAACATCGACTGCGACATCGCGTCGGCGAAAGGCTGGTGCAGGAACTCCGGCATCTCCAGACCCGCACCGGGCCCGGCCGGCGGGCCCGATCCCCCATCTGGCATCGGCCCCAACGCTTTGGCGATTCGCGACGTCATGAACGACGCCATGCCGGCACTGCCGAGCACGGCACCCACTTGACGAGTCGCGTTGAATACGCCGGAACTGGCGCCGGCCAGGCGCTGCGGCAGGTTTCGGGTCGCGGTCGCGGTGATCGGCGCCCAGATGAACGCCATCGCCGCACCCAGCGCGAAGAACGGCAGCACCAGTTCCCAGATCGCGGTGGACGGGGTCATCACGATCGACAGCCAGGTGAGTCCGATCGCCAGACACGAGAACCCGAATCCGACCACCGGCCGCGGGGCGACGCGGTCCACAAGCCGGCCGGCGATCGGCGCGAGCGCGCCGCTGGTGATCGCCATCGGCGCGGTCAGCAAGGCTGAGCGGGTCGGCGACAATCCGCACACCG
>CBAAAS010000294.1:1290-4846 GCA_964658855.1 uncultured Mycobacterium sp. | reverse complement strand
GACAGCGATCTGGGGTGTGCCCGAGGACGGCAAACTCCTGGTGATCACCGACGACGGGTCGTGGAAAACGAAGCGGATCAAAAACACACCGCGGGTCACGCTCGCCAAGAGCGGGTCGCTGGGCAAGCCCAAGAGCGACAATGTCGAGGGTGTCGCTCGGGTGCTGCCGAAATCGGAGACCCGGCGGGTCTACAACGCGGTCTTGAAGCGGTACTGGTACCACGCCCCGTGGTTCTACGTGCACTCGATCGTGCGGGGTGGAATCGACAAGGTCCACGTGGGTCTGGAAATCACCGAGCCCGTTGGTTAGCCAGGCTTCCCAGGCGTTGCGCGCTGCCGTAACCGGAGCGTTATAGTAGCCGCATGCGTCTTTACCGTCTGAGCCTCGCCGTTCGCGCCGGACTCGCCGCGCTCGCCCTCTGCACCGTCCCGATGCTCGTGCCGCAGGCCGCCAAGGCTGATCCGGGAGATCTGGGTCCGGGATTCACCCCGTGCAACGGCTGTTCGGAAAACGACTCCACCGACGACTTCCCGATTCCGCGTCGGATGATCTCGACGACCTGCGATGCCGAGCAACTTCTTGCCGCCGCGCGCGATTACTCACCGGTGTACTACCAGCGGTACATGATCGACTTCAACAACCACCCGAACGTCAATCAGGACGTCATCAACAAGGTGCACTGGTTCTACGGGTTGTCGGCAGCGGACCGCAGGGCATATTCCGCTAATTTCTATGCTCCCCAGATCGCCGAGCTGAACTTGGCCTGGCCCAACCACATGAAGATCTTCTTCAACAACAAGGGCGTGGTCGCCCACGAAACCGAGAACTGCCAGAACTATCCCAAGGGCGACATGTCCCTGTGGCACTGGTCCTGACGGTTTAGTCCGCGGCCTCGGCCAATAGACCCACGCAGATAGCGGTAATCAGCCGCGTCAGCGCGGCAGTGAAATCGATCTTCCAGTCTGGCGGTACGTCCGTGCGTTTCGCGTACTCGTCAGCGAGTCTTTTCGGCGGATTCGCCATTTGCCACATCGGTGCGGCCAACGAGTACGAGGCGAGCAGGACGTCGAACGCACCCGAACGCCCCAACCGCGGCAGCGCGTTGTCGATCGCGTCGGTGAGCGACAGCACGGCAGCATTGCTGACCTGCTTGAACTCCAGAACCCGGTCCAGCTCGACCTCGTGCTCCAGGTGCAGATGCAGATTGGCGAGCAGGTCGCAGAACAGCGGGTCGTCCGCCAAACCCTGGGCCAGCGCCCCCGCGACCCGGGCCGGCGACATGTCGCCCGGCTCGGCCAGGCTCGCGCATACGGTGTCCGAGAACCGGGCCCAACCTTCGGCGGCCAGATTCAGCAGCACCTCTTTATGTGAGGTGAAGTAGCGGCGCACGGCGGAGTAGTGCACTCCGGCGCGGCTGGCGACGTCCGTCAGGGTCACCGACGCCACACCGGATTCCAGAGCCAGTGAGCGGGCGGCTTCGACAAGCGCTGCCGCCCGCTGACGCTTCTTGTCCTCGGTGCGGGCACGCTGGAACGTAAGCTGCGGCACCGCGCGAGGATAGCGCACACGGACGCATTGCGGGCGGCTGTAGAACCCGGTACCGTCCGCTTACGCACGTAACATGCGTTATAACTGAATCGCTGTTCCGGCGGGTTAAGGAGTCGACAATCCGGGGTGCGAGCATGGTTTACTCGTCATGATCCGCGGTGCCGCGAGGCCCACGCAAGCGCCCTGAAATGCCCCGCCGATCGGTGAGTGAATATCTTCGAGTAGTCGGGACGTCGCCGACCAGGAAGCGGCAACGGGTGAAGGGGTTTTCGATTCTCAGGGTGCTGGAGCGGGTGTGGATTCCGCTCGTCATTGCGATAGTGGTCGGGCTCGGGGGTTTCACCGTCGCCCGGATCCACGGCATCTTCGGCTCTGAGAGGCGTCCCCAGTACTCCGATAGCGCGACCGACGACAGCAAGCCCTTCAACCCCAAGCGGATCACCTACCAGGTGTACGGGCCGCCCGGCACCACGGCAGACATCAGCTACTTCGATACCAACGCCGATCCGCAGCACGTGGACGGCGCAAAGTTGCCCTGGACGCTCAACATGACGACAAAGGCGGCATCAGTCGTGGGAAATGTTGTCGCGCAAGGCAACAGCAACAGCTTAGGTTGCCGCATCGTCATCGATGATGTGGTCAAAGCGGAGCACGTGTCGAACGAGGTGAACGCATTTACCTACTGCGTTCTCAAGGGCGCATGAGTAGGCAACCGGCCGACGCGGAAGACACCACGCGGCCACGAGGACCGCGGCTGATCCGCCGATTCGCGGTGCTGATCATCTTCGCGTGGCTGGGCATCATCGTCCTGATGACCGTGGCAGTTCCGCCGCTGGAGAAGATCGCCGAAGAACGCCAGGTTTCCTTGAGCCCCAAGGACGCGCCGTCGGTACAAGCCATGGAGGTCATGGGCAAGAAGTTCAAGGAGTCCGACTCCGACAACTTCGCGATGCTTGTTCTGGAAAGCGACGGCAAGCTCGGCGACGACGCCCACCATTACTACGACAGCATCATCAAGCAGCTGCGCGCCGACCCGGCCCACATCCAACATGTGCAGGACTTCTGGGGCGATCCGCTCACGGCGCCGGGTGCTCAAAGTCCGGACGGCAAAGCCGTTTACGTTCAGCTCAACCTGGCCGGCAATCAGGGCACCACGCTGGCGGAGCAGTCGATCGCAGCGGTCCGCCACATCGTCGACCGGACGCCCCCGCCCAAGGGCGTCACGACGTACGTGACCGGTCCCTCGGCGCTGGTGTCGGACATGCACCACAGTGGCGACAGCACGCTGGTCAAGATCACGGTCGTGACGATGCTGGTGATCTTCACCATGCTGCTGCTGGTCTACCGCTCGGTGGTGACGGTGGTGCTCCTGCTGATCACGGTCTTCATCGAATTGACCGCGGCCAGAGGGATAGTCGCGTTTCTCGGCTACCACCAGCTCATCGGGCTCTCGACATTCGCCGTCAACCTGTTGGTCTCGCTGGGAATTGCGGCGGGCACCGACTACGCGATCTTCTTCTTCGGCCGCTATCAAGAGGCGCGCCAGCACGGCGAGACACGTGAAGACGCGTTCTATACGACGTATCGCGGTGTGGCCCATGTGGTGCTGGCGTCCGGTCTGACTATCGCGGGCGCCACCTTCTGCCTCAGCTTCTGCCGGATGCCGTACTTCCAGACCATCGGCGTCCCCTGCGCGGTGGGCATGCTCGTCGCGGTCGCGGTAGCGCTGACACTGGTGCCGGCCGTCATCGTCGTTGGCGGTCGCTTCGGATTGTTCGATCCCAAGCGGCGGATCTCGACGCGCGGATGGCGGCGCGTCGGCACCGCCATCGTCCGTTGGCCGGCGCCGATTCTCGTCGCGGCCTGCGGGATCGCGCTGGTCGGTCTGTTGACCCTGCCGGGGTACCAGACCAGCTACAACGACCGGCTGTACATCCCGCACAACATCGCCGCCAACAAGGGATACGACGCCGCGGAGCGACACTTCTCCCAGGCCCGGTTGATGCC
>CBAAAS010000294.1:0-1190 GCA_964658855.1 uncultured Mycobacterium sp. | reverse complement strand
CACCATGAACCGGATGAGGCACATGTACGGCCTCATGCAGACGCTGACCAGTGTCACGCACAAGATGATCGGTGAGACACGGGAAATGCAGGCGGTCACCGAGGAATTGCGCGACGACGTCGCCAATTTCGAGGACACTTTTCGGCCGATCCGCAGCTATTTCTACTGGGAGAAGCACTGCTACGACATCCCGGTTTGCTATTCGTTCCGGTCCATCTTCGACGCCGTCGACGGTATCGACGAGATCGACGACAAGTTCCAGATCCTCACCAACGATTTCAGTCAGCTCGATGCGCTGATGCCGCAACTGATCACGGAGTTCCCGCCGATGATCGACAGCATGGAGAACATGCGGGGGATGATGCTGACAATGCACAGCACCATGTCCGGGATCTTCAGTCAGATGGACGACATGAGCACCAACGCGAACGCGATGGGCCATGCATTCGACCAGGCGAAAAACGACGACTCGTTCTATTTGCCACCAGAAGTGTTCAAGAACAAGGACTTCAAGCGGGCGCTGAACAACTTCTTCTCACCGGACGGTAAAGCGGTGCGGTTGATCATCTCGCACCGGGGAGACCCGGCATCGCCGGAGGGCATTGCGCGCGTCGCCAAGATCAGGGAGGCCGCCGAGGAGTCGCTCAAGGGCACGCCGCTGGAGAACGCCAAGATCTACCTCGCCGGCACGGCGGCGACCTTCACGGACTGGAAGGACGGTTCCAAGTACGACCTGATGATCGCCGGAATCGGTTCGCTCTGCCTGATTTTCATCATCATGCTGATAATCACCCGAAGCTTGATCGCGGCGATGGTAATCGTGGGCACGGTCGCGATATCCCTGGGTGCGTCATTCGGCATGTCTGTGCTCGTGTGGCAGTACCTGCTTGGCATCAAACTGCACTGGATGGTGCTCGCGATGTCGGTGATCGTGCTGCTCGCGGTTGGATCCGACTACAACCTGCTGCTGGTGTCCCGGTTGAAAGAGGAGATCCCCGCCGGGTTGAAGACCGGCATCATTCGTGCGATGGGTAGCACCGGCAAGGTCGTGACGTCCGCCGGTTTGGTTTTCGCGTTCACCATGGCCTCGATGGTGGTCAGCGACCTGCGCATTATCGGCCAAGTGGGTACCACCATCGGCCTGGGATTGCTGTTCGACACGTTGGTGGTCCGCTCGTTCATGACGCCGT
>CBAAAS010000293.1:0-4867 GCA_964658855.1 uncultured Mycobacterium sp. | reverse complement strand
CCCGACGGCACCACCGTCTACGAGATCGACCAGGCAGGCGTCATCGAGTTCAAAGCCCAGACGCTCGCCGATCTCGGCGCCAAGCCGACCGCCGACCTGCGCGCGGTGGCGATCGATCTTCGCGACGACTGGCCTGCCGCATTGCGCGGCGCCGGCTTCGATTCCACCCAGCCCACCGCCTGGAGCGCCGAAGGGCTGCTGCCGTTCCTGCCGCCGGAGGCCCAGGATGCGCTGCTGGACAACATCACCCAGCTGAGTTCGGCGGGTAGCCGATTGGCCACCGAGAACATGCCGAACGCCGGCCAGGCCGTGCCGGTAATGGCCGAGCGGATGCGACAGTCCACCGAAAGCTGGCGAAAGCACGGCTTCGACGTGGACATGACCGACCTCTGGTACGGCGGCGACCGCCACGATGTGGTCGAGTATCTGGAGCGCCATGCCTGGAATGTATCGTCGATCGGCGCAGCGGAACTGGTTGCTTCTCATGGGATTTCGGCACCCACCTCCGGCGACGACGAGGCCAAGAACTTTGCCGGGATCAGCTATGTGAGCGCGACTCGGCAGTAACCGAGCGTCGTCGGGCCATCGGGTAGAACAGCAGCCCGATGAATATCGCCGAAAAATGACCGATCGCAGTGAAGTTCACTGCCGCGATCATCAGGCCTGAGAAAATGGCGATCAACACGGCGAGGTAGCCCCACCGCCACGGCGTGGCGATGCGATAGGCGAGAACCGCGATGACGCCGACCAAGAAGTAGCTGACTCCGATGTCGGTGGTGTGGACCAGGCGCTGCGACGCGTAGTGGTACTCGATCGCGAGGTAAAGCCAACCCTCGCTGAGATAGGTGGCGCCGATGTGGGCGGCCAACCCGACTGTTAACCAACGCCTTTGACCGAGCCAATGTTCTGCGGGTGCCAGGAACAGTGAGAACAGCACCAGATACGGCGTCCAGGAGCGGCCGTCTATCCAGAGCAGACTTTCGAAAAGCACCGCGAGCGGATCCGTCGCCAGGTCGTGAATGTTGGTGGAGTCGTGCACCAGAAACTGATGCAGGTGATGCCGGTTGACGCTGTGCTGGAAGACCGTGGTCGCCAGCAGGACAATCAGCCACAGGTACGTCAGTGGCGCACCGCGGACAAATCGCCACACTCGGCTCACGGCGTTCACCATGGCACGGGTAACCCTTGATCCGGTGCGGCGCCGCGCGTATCGTTGAATTCCAATTACGAAACCCCGCGTAGCGAAAGGATCCCTTGGTGCGCAGCCGTTACGCGGGCCAACCTTTCGACACCTCCGACACCGACATTGCCGCCGCGCTCGAGCAGGTCAGCATTCCCACGCTGCTCCTGTCACTGGTGCACATCACCGGTGATCCGCGCTTCGTGCACGACTTCAAACCCGCCGGGATCTTCCTCAACGAGGTCCAGGGCTTCATGTCCGAGGAGGACAAGGCCCGCGCCCGCACGCAAGCACTTCCGGTGATCGCCGACTATCGCGACCGCGGCTGCCCCGAACCTGCTCCACTGCCGCCGGAGCTCATCCGGGAAATGATGGACTGGGCGGTCTGCGAGAGCGTTCCTGACGACTATCTGCCGTTGCTCTTCGAGGAGATGGACCTCGAAGGTGTCGATCCCCGCCGGCCGGCCCCGCTGGACACCGATCACGCGGCGCAGGTGCCGGTGGTCGTGATCGGTTGCGGCGAGTCGGGAATCCTGGCCGGTATTCGATTGCGGCAGGCCAATATTCCGTTCACTATCCTCGAGAAGAACGCCGGGCCCGGTGGAACGTGGTGGGAGAACGACTACCCGGGCGCGCGCGTCGATGTCGCCAACCACTTCTACTGCTACAGCTTCGAACCCAGCAACGACTGGTCCCATTTCTTCGCCGAACAGTCGGAGCTGCAGAGCTACTTCAGCGGCGTGATGGACAAGCATCACCTGAACGATCACGTGCGCTGGCAGAGCGAGGTCGTCGCCGTCGAATGGGACGACGAAGACGGCCTGTGGACGATCACCACGCGCGAAGACGACGAGGGTCTCACCACGTTGCAGGCGCGCGCCGTCATCACCGCGGTCGGTCAGCTCAACCGACCGCACATTCCGGAATTGCCCGGCGCGAACACTTTTCGCGGGCGAGCGTTTCATTCCGCGGCGTGGGACCACTCGGTCGATCTAACCGGCAAGCGCGTTGCGCTGATCGGTGCCGGCGCGAGCGGCTTCCAGATCGCCCCAGCCATCGCCGACGATGTCGAGCACCTCACGGTCTTTCAGCGCACCGCGCAGTGGATGTTCCCCAACGCGATGTACCACGACGAGGTCGGCGACGGGGTGCGCTGGGCCATGGAGCATCTGCCCTTCTACGGACGCTGGTATCGATTCCTGGTGCTGTGGCCAGGATCCGACAAAGGCCTCGACGCCGCGCGGGTCGACCCGACGTACGACAACCAGGATTACGCGGTCAGCGAGATCAATGCCCTTGCCCGGCTGATGTTCACGGACTGGATCACCGGTCAGGTCGACGGCGACAAGGAGTTACTAGCCAAGGTGCTGCCGGACTACCCGGCCACCGGCAAACGAACGCTGCAAGACGACGGAACCTGGCTACGCACGCTGCGCCGCGACAACGTCCACCTGGTACGCACACCGATCCAGCAGATCACCGCAGATGGCATCGTCACCGACGACGGTCAGCGCTACGATGTCGATATCATCGTGTACGCCACCGGTTTTCGTCACACCGATGTGTTGTGGCCGATGGCGATCACTGGCCGCGACGGCGCCGACCTGCACAGCGTCTGGGGCAGCAGACCATTTGCCTACCTGGGCATCACCGTTCCGCAGTTTCCCAACTTCTTCGTCATCTACGGGCCGGGCGCGCACCTGGCTCATGGCGGCAGCCTGATCTTCAACTCCGAACTGCAGATGCGCTACATCAACAGTTGCCTGGAGAAACTGGCTGAGGCAGGCGCGCATTCGATCGAACCCACCGCCGAGGCGGCGGCGGACTGGCACCAGCGCACCCAACGCGAGATCAAGCAGATGGTGTGGGCGCACCCGAAAGTGAAGCACTCGTATTTCAAGAACGCCGACGGCGAGATCCACACGGTCAGCCCGTGGCGGCTCAACGAATACTGGGCCGCGACCCGCGAACCCGACTGGTCCGCGTTCGTGAACCGAGCTACTCGACGGTGACCGACTTGGCCAGGTTGCGCGGCTTGTCGACGTCGTAGCCGCGGGCCTGCGCCACCGACGCCGCGAACACCTGCATCGGGATGGTCGACAGCAGTGGCTGCAAAAGTGTTGACACCGCAGGAATCTCGATCAAGTGGTCTGCGTAGGGACGAACCGTGTCGTCACCTTCTTCGGCGATCACGATGGTGATCGCGCCACGCGTTTGTATTTCGCGGATGTTGGACAGCATCTTGCCGTGCAACATCGCCGAACTCTTCGGTGACGGCATCACAATGATCACCGGCAGGTCGTCCTCGATCAGCGCGATCGGACCGTGCTTGAGCTCACCGGCGGCGAAGCCCTCGGCATGCATGTAGGCCAGTTCCTTGAGTTTCAGCGCACCTTCGAGTGCCACCGGGTAGCCGACGTGGCGGCCGAGAAACAGGATCGTCGACGCCTGGGCGAACCGGTGGGCCAACTTGGCAACCGGCTCGATATCGGCGATCACCCGCGCCACCAGATCGGGCATGGCCTCCAGGTCGCGGTATTCGCGTTCCACCTCGTCTGGGTACTTCGTGCCGCGAGCCTGCGCCAGCGCAAGGCCGACCAGGTAGTTGGCGGTGACCTGCGCCAGGAACGTCTTCGTGGACGCCACGCCGATTTCCGGTCCGGCCCGGGTGTAGAGCACCGCGTCACACTCGCGGGGAATCTGCGAGCCGTTGGTGTTGCAGATGGCCAGTACCTTGGCCTTCTGCTCCTTGGCATGACGAACGGCTTCCAAGGTGTCGGCGGTCTCCCCCGACTGCGAGATGGCGATCACCAGCGTGCTGCGGTCCAAAACCGGGTCGCGGTAGCGGAATTCGCTGGCGAGCTCGACTTCCACGGGTAGCCGGGTCCAGTGCTCGATGGCGTATTTGGCTAGCAGCCCCGAGTGATACGCGGTGCCGCACGCGACGATGAAAACCTTGTCGATCTCGCGCAGTTCCTGATCGGAGAGCCGTTGCTCGTCGAGCACGATGCGGCCGTCGACGAAGTGCCCGAGCAGAGTGTCGGCAACCGCGGTGGGCTGCTCGGCGATCTCCTTGAGCATGAAGTACTCGTAGCCACCCTTTTCGGCGGCGTCGACATCCCAGTCGATGTGGAACTTCCGGGCACTGTCGGTCAGATCGTTGCCGTCGAAGTCGCTGACCCGGTAACTGTCGGCGGTGATCACGACGGCCTGATCCTGTCCGAGTTCGACCGCCTCGCGGGTGTGGCCGATGAATGCGGCGACATCGGAGCCGACGAACATCTCGCCCTCACCGATTCCGACCACCAAGGGTGTCGAGCGGCGCGCGGCGACGATCGTGCCCGGCTCGTCGGCGTTGGCGAACACCAGAGTGAAGTGGCCCTCGAGGCGGCGCAGCACAGCAAGCACGGAGGCGGTGAAATCGCCCGCCGTCTCACCGTGGTGAAAGTTGCGGGCGACGAGGTGGACGGCGACTTCGGTGTCGGTGTCGCTGGCAAACTCGACCCCGGCGTCTTCGAGTTCCTGCCGCAGCGGCGCGTAGTTCTCGATGATGCCGTTGTGGACGACGGCGATCTTGCCCGCCGCATCACGATGCGGGTGCGCGTTGCGGTCGGTGGGACGTCCGTGCGTCGCCCAGCGGGTGTGGCCCACACCGGTCGTTCCGCGCAAGGCGGCGGGATCGGCCTC
>CBAAAS010000292.1:0-4868 GCA_964658855.1 uncultured Mycobacterium sp. | reverse complement strand
GACCGACGCTGGTGGACGCGTTCGAGCATGCGCAGTCCGGAATTGTAGAACGCCATATTGCGCAGGTGCGCACCAGAATCCGAGAAGCCGATCTGAACATTCGGAGACCGTTGCATACGGTCCAGCACTTCGTCGCGATCGTTGGCGACGACAATTCGCCAACGCAGCCGGGCACCGTGCTCGACAGCAAGGTCGAGCAAGGCGTCGACGGGCTCGATTCCACGGCTTGCGGCGACGTCGGCGAAAGATTGCCCGACGACGGCGGTGTCTGGGCAGGCGACGATTTCGGCGTCGGACAGGTCGCGGTTCCACACCCGCGGGCCGAATTGCTTGGTCATGTCCTTGCGGAACTGCCGGCGGTACGACTCGTCGGCGAGCAGCTTTCCGCGGCTCAGCTCGTCACGAAAGTTGAGTGCGGCTGAGCCGGAACCGAATTCCTCGAACACGACGAGATCGACACCGTCGGCGTACATTTCGAACGGAACGGGCAGGTGCTGCCAGCGGAAATTGCCACCGGCCCGGTTGGTGAGACTGGCGGCCAGCAACGTCAGCCGTGCTGCCCTACGGTCAGCCTTGACGTCGGCCGCCGCGATCAACGTTGTCTTCAAGGCTTTTCTGGGTCCCCGGAATCCGATGCCGATGCTTTGCGCGAGGTAGCGCGACACTTCGGCTTGCCGCGCCAGGTTCGGGGTGCTCTGGTGCACGCGTCCCCGTTGGCGCAGAACGGTGTTGAGGGCGTGGAATTCCGACCATTTTGCATAGGTCGAGGGCAGCTGTCGGGCCGGGAAGCGGGTGCCTTCGAGTTTCGAGAAGGAGCTTCGCAGTGTGGACAGCCCGACGAAGCCGGCATCGAGCGCATCGGAGAGCATTTGCTTCATCCGACCGATCTCGCTGCGGGTCGGCCGGTAAGCCGCGTCAACGGACTGACCCAGACCCAACACCGCGGCCCGGATGTCGGAGTGGCCGATGAACGCGGCGACGTTCGCCCCGAGCGGCAGCGAATCCAGCGTCTTCGCGTATTCGGCTGGACCAGTCCAGGTCTTGGCCTCTTTGACCGAGTCGTGAACGATCTGCCACGGCAGTGCCTCGACCCGGGCGAACATGTCGGCGCAGTCTTCGGCGTCGCTGTAAACCGTCGACAGCGAGCAATTGCCGAGAACGACCGAAGTGGTCCCGTGCCGCACCGACTCGCCCAAGCCGGGGCTGAGCAGAACTTCCGCGTCGTAGTGGGTGTGCACGTCGATGAGCCCGGGCAACACCCACTGACCACGGGCATCGACGGTGCGGGCACCCTCCGGCAGGTCGTGCGCGACCGCGGCCACCTTTCCGTCACGGAGGCCGACGTCGGCGGTCACCGGCGCCGCGCCGGTCCCATCGAACACTGTCCCGCCACGAATGACCAGCTCGAACTCTGCCATCAAAATCCGCCTTTTCGATACTAGTCGGTATCCAGTCGATACCGTCGAGTATGCTTTCGGCCATGTCGCCTGTCAAGCCGCCGCGGACTCGCCCTACACGTGTCGAAGTGCGCGACCGAATTCTCGATGCGGCCTCCAAAGTATTCGCCGCCGAAGGGTTCGCCGGCGCCACGATCGACGCGATCGGTCAGGCGGCGGGATTCACCAAAGGCGCGGTCTATTCGAACTTCGAGTCCAAGGATGAACTGTTCCTGGCCCTACTCGATCGCGAATTCGAGCAGCGTGGTGCGCAGATCGCCACAGCGCTCGAGGCCGGGGGCGACACCGCTGCCGCCGCAAGCGAATTGAGCCGATCGGCCCTGGACGCGGTTCGTAGCCACGCCGACTACTACGTCTTGTTCGTCGAGTATTGGCTGCGCGCTGTGCGTGACCCGCAGCTCCGTGAGGACCTGATTGCTCGACGTCGAGCAGCCACCGACGATCAGGCCACTCATATTTTCGGGCCGGGCGCTACCGTGCCGTCCGGTCGGCGGGTGGCCGATGTCGCCCAACTCGTCGCCACCGTCAACCTGGGGATCGCCATGGAAGAGGTATTGCGACCGGGCAGCATCGACCCCGACCTCCTCGCGCATTTGATCACCTCCCTGCTGGAATCTGTTGCGGTGCAAAGCGATGAGGAGTACTAGTGAGCACGCAGGATGAATCGGAAGCCACGGCGGTGATCGCCGCGACCGGTCTGGGCGTGGACGGTGAGCACGAACCGCTGTTCTCCGCCGTCGACTTGTCGCTTCCCGAGGGCTTTCACGCCATTCAGATGCCCGGCGGGCCGGGTCAGACCGCTTTGCTGTTGACGCTGGCCGGTCGCTTCAAGCCGTCTCACGGCACCCTGACCGTGCTCGGCGACACCAAGCCACGGGCAATTCGCCGGCACTGCGCTATCGCGGCCTTCCCCGACATCGACGAGTTGGAAGACTCGGTGACCGTGCAGACGGTGCTCGCCGAACAGCGTCGTTGGCTGGCGCCCTGGTACGCGCAGATCCCGCATGAAGCGGGCAAGTCCAACTTGGCGGAGGTGTTCGGCGAGACTCCCCCGCCGGCCACCGACACTTATGTCGTCGAATTGTCTGACCTGGAGCTGTTCTTGCTCCGCATCTCGCTGGCAACGATGTCGAACCGTCCGATCCTGGTGGTCGGCGATCTCGAGCAGGTACGCGACAACGAGCGCCGCGCGATTGCGGTGGACCGGTTGGGCGCGCTCGCGGCGAAGCGCACGGTCGTCGTCGGCGTGACCAATCCACTCGGCGCGCAAGCGCCGGACCATGAACTGCACGATCAACGCATCCTGACCGAAGGGGACTGACGATGCTGGCTGGACTCGCATTCGGCTCGGAGATCAAACGTTTCGGTCGCAAGCGAATGACGCGGGTGGCGATCGTCGTGCTGATGCTGCTGCCGCTGGTCTACGGCGCCCTTTACCTGTGGGCGTTCTGGGATCCGTTCGGCCATGTGAACAAAATGCCGGTGGCACTGGTCAACTCCGACCGCGGCGCTGTCGTGTCCGGCCAGCCGTTCAACGCGGGTAACGAGATCGCCAAGAGCCTGACCGCTGACGGCAGCCTGGACTGGCACGTGGTCAGCCCCGAGGAGGCGCACAACGGCGTCGAGCACGGCAAGTACTACTTCATGGTCGAGCTGCCACCCGATTTCAGCGCGGCCATCGCGTCACCGGTGACCGGGCAACCCAAAAAGGCCAACCTGATCGCCGTCTACAACGACGCCAACAACTACATTTCGACCAGCATCGGCCGCACCGCGATCGACCAGGTGCTCAACGCGGTCTCCTCACGGATTTCCGGGCAAGCGGTCAATCAAATGCTCTCCGTGGTGGTTTCGTCCGGGTCGGGCATCAAGCAGGCCGCTGACGGGGCCAACCGGCTCGCTGACGGCGCGGGTCAGCTGGCGGCCGGTCTGGACACCGCCCGCTCCGGCTCGGCCACTCTTGCCACCGGCTCGCGGCAACTCTCCGATGGCATCAACTCCGCCACCGAGCCGCTGCTGGCAGTGAGCAAGGCGCTGTCCGTCATCGGCGGCAACACCGACCAGCTGCAACAAGGCGCCAATGCCCTACAGCAGGCCAACGATCAGATCGGCGCAATCGCCAACGCGCAGGACGCCGCGGCGAACTCGTTGTCGTCGGTGATAGATCAACTCGCCGCGAGACAGGATCCGCTGGCGAACACGTTGCGGGGCGCGCAGGATCAGCTCCGCCAGCATCAGTTCACCCCCGAGATCCGGCAGCGCCTCACCGACGCCCGCAACGCCGCCATCAACATGACGTCGGGCCTGCGTACACCGGGTAGCCCGCTCGGATCTGCCCTCGACCAAGTGGGCAGCAAAGGGCAGGATCTGACGAACAAGCTCACCCAGCTGCGTGACGGAGCCCAGCAGGTCGCCTCCGGCAACGCCCAATTAGCGGACGGCATAGCCAAACTCGACGACGGCGCACAGCAGCTCAGATCCGGGTCGACCGAGCTGGCCACCAAACTCAGCGATGGCGCCAAGCAGGTGCCCACCTGGACCAACCAGCAGAAGGATGCGGTCGCCGACACCATCGGCGGTCCGGTTCAGCTCGAAACCTCTCACGAGAATGCCGCGCCCAACTTCGGCACCGGTATGGCACCGTTCTTCATCACGCTGGCGCTTTTCTTCGGTGCACTGGTGCTCTGGATGGTGTTGCGACCGTTGCAGAGTCGCGCGATTGCCGCGGAGGTGCTGCCGATCCGGGTAGCACTGTCCAGCTACCTGCCCGCTGCCGTCATCGGGATGTTCCAGGCAGGCATCCTGTATTGCGTGGTGCGCTTCGGCCTCGGCATGCACGCGGTGCACCCGGCCTCGATGCTCGGCTTCATGATCCTGATCTCGTTCGCTTTCGTCGCCGCGACACAGGCGATCAACGCGCTCGTCGGCCCCGCCGTGGGCCGGGTGCTGATCATGGCGCTGCTCATGCTGCAACTGGTCAGCGCCGGCGGCATGTATCCGGTGGAAACCACCTCGAAGCCGTTCCAGGTCCTGCATCGCTTCGACCCGATGACCTATGGGGTCAACGGGCTTCGGCAGCTCATCCTCGGCGGTATCGACGGTCGGCTGTGGCTGGCAATCGTGGTGCTGGCCGGTATCTGGGCTGGCGCCATGCTGGTTTCCTGCCTGTCGGCCCGACGCGATCAGCTCTGGAATCTCGAGAGGCTGATACCGGCGATCAAGATGTAAACTTCTACGCACGCAGAGCTGGGCGAAAAACCGCGACCGGACTGGCTGACGGTCTACCCGGTGGTGCGCCGGCAGGAGTACACACGATGACGTCGTTAGAGTTAACTAGCAGCGGCACAGCGGATTTCGCCGAAGGCAGCGTTTACTTCATCGGCAATGCCACCACACTGATCCGCTTCGGCG
>CBAAAS010000291.1:0-4870 GCA_964658855.1 uncultured Mycobacterium sp. | reverse complement strand
TCTCTCAGGTTCTTCGGTACTGGCAGGTAATTAAGGTCGGAACACAGAATACGTGCCCTGGCACTGTGACCTGCACCCGCTGTTTGGCGGCGTTTGGTATGCAGAGGGACCGAGACAGTGCGAGGAAAGGTGTGAGCGATGGCGAGTGGTCCCGCGGTGCTGTGGGGAGACGAACCCGATGAGCACGACTACCCGGCTGCGGCGGACTACCTCGCTCTGCTGGCCCCGACAGTGCAGATCAGCGAGATCGTGGCGGCGCTGAAACAGTCGCCGGTGGTGCACAAAAAAGCCAAGGACCTGCTGCGTGCATCTCAGCTGGCGCTGTTGCCGATAGACAACCCGCATGTGCAGCTGGACCTGAAGAAGATCAAGAAGGGCAAGCGCCTCTCGCCCATCCTCGCCGTGCGCGGCGAGCTCAACACCGGGATCGCCATGCAGATCGCCGACGGCTATCACCGCGTTTGCGCGAGTTACTACACCGACGAGAACACCGACATCCCGGTCCGGATCGTCCCGGCGACGAAGTAGCCGCCAGGGGTTTTGGGCAACCATGCAGGCGCGGTAAGGTACGAGGCGTGCAGCGGGTGCTCCTTCTCGGACGCCGCGACGGGGCCTGATCCAGACCGGCTTCCTGTCGCGGGTAGTCGCGATGCGCCGGTCTAAGAATCTCGAGGCAAGCCAGCCTCACCCCATTCCCCGGAGCAACCACCGTGACAAGCTTTTCTAAGCCGTCGAGCGAATCCCCCGACGCATTTAATTCCAGTCGAACCATCAATCAGCCCGCGGGCCCGCCCAATGCCGGGCAACCCGCGTGGAACACCCAGCGCGGATCGTCGATGCCGGTCAGCCGGTACCGACCGTTCGCCGACGAGGTCGAGCCCATCCGGCTGACCGACCGCACCTGGCCCGACCGGGTCATCGACAAAGCACCGCTATGGTGCGCGGTAGACCTGCGGGACGGCAATCAGGCGCTGATCGACCCGATGAGCCCGGCCCGCAAGCGCCGCATGTTCGACCTGCTGGTCCGCATGGGCTACAAGGAGATCGAGGTCGGTTTCCCCTCGGCAAGCCAGACCGACTTCGACTTCGTTCGCGACATCATCACCGAGGGTGCGATTCCCGAGGATGTGACGATCCAGGTGCTGACTCAGTGCCGGCCCGAGCTGATCGAGCGGACCTTCCTGGCCTGCGAGGGAGTGCACCGCGCGATCGTGCACTTCTACAACTCGACGTCGATCCTGCAGCGCCGGGTGGTGTTTCGGGCCGACCGCGCTGCGGTGCAGGCAATCGCCACCGACGGCGCCCGCAAGTGCGTCGAGGAGGCCGCCAAATACCCTGGCACGCAATGGCGTTTCGAGTACTCACCGGAGTCCTACACGGGCACCGAACTCGAATACGCCAAGCAGGTGTGCGACGCGGTGGGCGACATCATCAAGCCGACGCCGGACAATCCGATCATCTTCAACCTGCCGGCCACCGTCGAGATGGCCACCCCGAACGTCTACGCCGACTCGATCGAGTGGATGAGCCGGAATTTAAACCGCCGCGACTCGGTCATTTTGAGTCTGCACCCCCACAACGATCGCGGAACTGCCGTCGCCGCAGCCGAATTGGGCTACCACGCCGGGGCCGACCGGATCGAGGGATGCCTGTTCGGCAACGGTGAACGCACCGGAAATGTATGCCTGGTGACGCTGGGGCTCAACCAGTTCTCCCGTGGCGTCGACCCGCAGATCGACTTCTCCAACATCGACGAGATCCGCCGCACGGTCGAGTACTGCAACCAGTTGCCGGTGCCCGAACGTCATCCCTACGGCGGCGATCTGGTCTACACCGCCTTCTCCGGCAGCCACCAGGATGCGATCAACAAGGGCCTGGACAGCATGAAGGTCGCCGCAGACGAAGCCGGCTCCGATGTCGACGACATGCTGTGGCAGGTGCCCTATCTGCCGATCGATCCGCGAGATGTGGGGCGCACCTACGAGGCGGTGATCCGGGTCAACTCGCAGTCCGGCAAGGGCGGGGTGGCCTACATCATGAAGGCCGACCACGGGCTGGCGCTGCCGCGACGGCTGCAGATCGAGTTCTCCGGGGTGATTCAGAAAATCACCGACGGGGCCGGTGGCGAGGTCACTCCCAAGGAAATGTGGGATGCCTTCAACGACGAGTACATCGCGCCGATCCAACCGCTGGAGCGGATGAAGCAACGCGTCGACGCCTCTGAAGAGGACCACGGCGTCACCTGGATCGCCGCGACCGTGAAGGTCGACGGCACCGAGACCGAGATCACCGGTTCGGGCAACGGGCCCCTCGCCGCGTTCGTCGACGCGCTGGCCACCATCGGCTTCGACGTGGCGGTGCTGGACTACTCAGAGCATGCGATGAGCGGCGGCGAGGACGCCCAGGCCGCTGCCTACGTCGAGGCCTCCGTTGGCGGCAAAACTGTGTGGGGCGTCGGTATCGCGCCGTCGATCACCACGGCGTCGCTGCGTGCCGTGGTGTCGGCGGTCAACCGGGCGGCACGCAACTGAGACGTCAGGCCGAGACCTTGGCCAGCAGCATCCCGGCCAGGGTCTGGGCCTGCGCGCAACTGTCGGCGCCCACGATCAGGTAGATCCAGCCCTTGAGCACGTCGACGGTCGCGGGCGGAGCCACGAAACAGAACGCCTGATCGCCCAGTCCCGGGACGTTCTGGACCTTGCCGGCGCTCTGCTTGTTGACGGCAAAACCCTTGGCCTGCGAATCCAGGCAGCTCTGGTCGACGGGCTTGCCGTCGATGCAGTACTCGTTGTTCCAATACAGCTTGAAACTGACATCGTTGCCCGCCGTCGGGATCGAGGTGCATTGCGCCTCGCTGGGCGACTGGCTGCCCTCGGCCGCGGGGAACGCGCTGCCCATCACCCGGCTGATGTCGGCCGCGCTGAGCAGGCTGCAGAAGTTCTCGGGAACCCGCACGCCGGCCGATTTCGACCCCGGGCCGGCGTCGTGAGAGCACGCGCACACCGTCACCAGTAATACGAGCGTTGCCAGACACCTTGTCAGCGGTCGCACTGCCAGAGGGGCAACGGTGATCGGCATAGCTCGATCCTTTCAGCATCCGCTCCTCGAGCACTGGCCCCGTGCCCTTGCCTTACGACGAGTCGGCCTGACCATCCGGTTACTCGGCGGTAAGTTCCGGCTGCCTGGATTAATGCGGCTGACGAGTGGTTATAACTACTTGACCTTTAAGTGCTCGCTGGTACCTGGTCCCCTTACCAGCTCTGGCCTGCACGGATGGGCGAGCAGATGCAATACTCCGTCGCCCCGGACGGCCACCGGTCCAACCTGGCCGGGCCTTGGCGTGCCGGAAAGCCCCCGACCGAGGCTGGTCGGCACCGTGCATCGGCGTCGTCCCGACGGCGCATTGTTGGCATCACGGTGACGGTGCTGGTTGCCCTCGCGCTGCTGGTTCACGCGGGATGGCTGGTTTTCAGCCATACGAGTGCAGCTTCGCGGCCATATCCGCCGTTCGAGAGAACGCAACGGCATGCGGCCCCTGCCGCGGACGACTGGATTCGGGCGAACGTGCCGGCCGGAACGCATCTGCTCGCTGACGGATTCGACCCGCCCGCGGGCTACCAGCCCGTAGCCCTGGAGACGGCCGGGTCGAACTGGAAGAACTACCGCTACCTGGTCACTTCGACGACTTCTGATCCGCTGGCCGACTCGGCCCTGTCGACGGTGTGGAAGTCCTCCACCCCGGTGGCGATTTTCAGCGACGTCGAAGTTCGGTACGTCCTTGCCCGCACGTCACCGGATGAAATCCGCCGCATCCACGACATCGACCGAACCGAGCGACTGCAGGCCGGCGCGGCACTGCAGGAAAACCCGCATTTGATGTCGTCTCCGACGGCCAAGGACATCTTGGCGGCCGGGCAACTCGATCTGCGCGCCGCCTCGGTGTTGACCGCCCTCGTCATGCAAGTGCCGTTCGCGCTCAACGAGATCGTCGTCGTCGCGCCGGAGGCCGCTGCCGAAATGCCCGCCCGTTCGATCACGGTCTACAGCTCGGATCCCGCTGGTTTCACCCGGGCGCTCAGCGGTGTCGTCACGTCGATGGCACCCGATCAGGTCACGGTCGGTGAAAACGGTGCCATCGCGCTGCACTGGCCGCTCAGCGTCACGCCGATGCCGTCGGTGAATTGATTCCGCTCAAAAGTGAAGGAGTTCGCAATGCACACCCACACCATTCCGGCATTGGCAGGCTGTGTTGCAGCGGTCGCGTTGAGCGTTGCGCCGGCGAGCGCCGCGCCCGCAGCGGGCCAGGCGGCCATGGTCCGCGGCGCCCATTTCTCCCCCGACACACCCTCGGTTGACGTCTACCTGACCAGCTTCGCCGGTGGCACAACCACATTGGCGTTGTCCAACGTCGGGTACGGCGACGTCAGCAAATACCAGCGCCTCGAGCCCGGCCTGTACACCGTCGGTATGCGACCGGCCGGTGCCAGCCCGTCCACCCCGGTGGTGTTCAGCTGGAAGCTCGACGCCAAGCCCGGTGCCGCGTTCACCGCAATGGCCATCGGGTTGAACAAATCGTTGCAGGGACGTGTGCTGCCGGACGACCTGACCCCGCCGCCGAGCGGCCAGTCTCGCGTACGCATCATCCAGGCCGCCGATCGAGCCCCGGCGGCCCACGTGGCTGCCGAGAAAGGCCCGGTCTTCGGCGACAAGGTGCCGTTCGCGGCGACGACCGACTACGCCCCGTTCCCGGCCGGGAACTGGCCGGTGACCGTCAGCTCGGCGGACAACCCCAAAGTCACCACCACCACCAACATCACGCTGTCGGCCGGGCACGACGGCAGCATCGTCGTGCTGGACGACGCCAAAAAAG
>CBAAAS010000290.1:0-4873 GCA_964658855.1 uncultured Mycobacterium sp. | reverse complement strand
ACCTCCATCGCCAATCAGCTGCTGGAAGCGAACGCAACGACCGCCACCCAGGCCAGCGAACAGGTGCTGGCACAGCTCGTCGAACACTTTGATCTGCACTACGCCTTCCTGCGTTACAGCGACCACAACATCCGCGCATCCGTGCTGGCCGCCGAGTGGCCCCCGCGATCCGACGTCGCCAACCCCGACCCGTTCGCCGTTGTCTCCTTCACCAGCGACCACCCGGCGCTGGCCGTGTGCGACAACGGCAAAGAACTCGTGATGGTCCACCGCAAGTTCGAGGGTGCTTCCTCCTTCCCCGTTTTCACTGGCGGCCGCAGCGCGCCACTGGTGGCTGCCGCGCCGCTGGTCGCCGGAAGCCTCACCACCGGAGCGCTCGGATTCGTCAAGCGCCGCGGCCGCAGATGGAATGCGGAGACGAAGAACACCCTGACAACGGTGGCTTCCCTCTTCGCGCAATTCCAGGCCCGGGTGTCGGCCGAGGAACTGCTTCGCCATCTCGCCGACCATGACGATCTGACCGGGCTGCGTAACCGTCGGGCACTGCTCGCCCACCTTGCGGATCGTCTTGCGCCGCGACAGCCCGGCCCGGTCGCGGTGCTCTACATCGATCTCGACCGTTTGAAGGCGATCAACGACTCGCTCGGGCACGCCGCCGGCGACGGGTTCATCCGCGGCTTCGCCGATCGCCTGACATCGTGTGTCGGCAGCCGCGGCATGGTTGCCCGGCTGGGTGGCGACGAGTTCGTCGTCGTTCCCGACCAGTCGATGACACCCCAGGCCGCGGAGCTCTTTGCCGACCGGATCCGGAAAACGGTGTACGACCGCCTGACCATCGGGGACCAGACCGTCGCCCGAACCGTGAGCATCGGCGTGGCCGCCGGCACGCCGGGCCGGGACAGCGGCACCGGCCTGCTGCGTCGTGCCGACGAAGCCGTCCTTGCGGCCAAACGCGCCGGCCGCAATCAGATCGCCGTGGCCAGCGACAACTCGCTGAAGAATCTGTTTCGCAACGACATCCAGGGACATCTGCAGGGCGACGTCGATAGTGACGCATTGCTGTTGCACTACCTGCCCGAGGTCGACCTGTGGACGGGCGCCATCGTGGCCATCGAGGCGCTGGTGCGCTGGCGACACCCGTCGCGCGGCGTGCTGCTGCCCGATTCGTTCATCGGGGTCGCCGAGTCGATGAACCTCGTCGGCGACTTGGACCGGTGGGTGCTGCGAACCGCGTGCGCGGAGTTCAGCGGATGGCGCTCGCGTGGCCTGGGCCGGGGAGTCTCGTTGCAAGTCAACGTATCCCCCTTACAGTTGACCAGTCCTGGGTTCGTCGGGATGGTCGCCGAAACGATCGCGGATTTCGGCATGGACGACGGTTCGCTGTGCCTGGAGATCACCGAGCGCGCGGTGGTCAATGACATCGAGAGCACGACGCGCACGCTGGCCAAGCTCAAAGATCTCGGCGTGCAGGTTTGCATCGACGACTTCGGCACCGGCTACGCCGTTCTGTCGCATCTCAAGAGACTGCCCGTCGACGCGCTGAAAATCGACCCGCGGTTCGTGCGCAAGCTCGGGACCAACGTCAACGATCTGGCGATTGTCCGGGCAATCATCGGCCTCGCCGACGCATTCGACCTGGAGCTGATTGCCGAGGGCGTCGAAACCCCCGCCGCTGCAAAGGCATTGATGCACCATGGCTGCCGCAGGGCGCAGGGGTATCTGTTTTCGCGGCCGGTGACCGGTGACGGCATGGCGGCGTTGTTGTCCGCACGCCGGATGCCGATGCCGTTCCTGACCGACAACGAGGCACTGACGCGCGCCGTGGTCTAGCCGAGTCACACCAGAAGCGGGCTGTAGTCAGCCGGTGGGTCAACGAGATTCATTGTCCGGAATAGCTTTTCGGTGAGCACTGAACTGCTCTCAGCGGCGTGCAGCACCTCTTCGCGCAGAAACAGCAATTCCTCGGAGACCGGCGGACGGTCATTCGACGTGTACATGTAGAGGTCGTTGAACTGGTTGGATACCCATTGCGGTCCGATCAGGCCGGCCGCGGCGTCGAAGAATCGCCTGCTCACGTCTGCGTCGGATTGCGACAGACATTCGTGCAGCGCAACAGCTTCGAGCGCGGCCACGGTCATGCCCTGGGTGTAGATAGGACTCAAACTGCAGATCGCGTCACCGAACACCAGCAGCCCCGCCGGGAATCGCGCCATCTTGTCATAGCGGCGCCACGCGCCACCCGGATAGCGGAAGACGTCCATCTGACCCAGGGGCTCGGCGCCTGCCTGCAGCGCGGTCGCCAGCGCCGGTGACACGAATCGCGCGGCCAACTCCATCAGGGCGGCCAGATCGGCGGGCGGTTCGAGTTGGTCCAGGCGATAGACGGTCAACATCCAGGTGTCGTTTTCGTACGACGAAAGCGCCCCACCGGTGGGCAGATTCGGTTCCGGGAACACCATGGTCATCTTCTCGTTGACCATGCCCGAGGGCATGCGCAGCAACTGGCTGGCATAAGTCGCGTTTGCCGTCGAGTGCTCGGTGTCCGGCCGGCCGTAGCCCAGGGCCTCGAGGAAGGCCGGGGTGCGTGCGCCACGCCCCATCGCGTCGACCACCAAGTCAGCATCGAGCACGGTTTCTTCGCCGGTGTCCCGGTTGAACAACCGTGCGCCGGTGACCCGGTCCGGCTGGAGTGCGACCGGCTCGACGACGTCGTGGCCGTCCAAGATCTCCACGTTGGAAATAGCTCGAACCCGTTGTCGTAACTTGGATTCCAGCAACGGCCTGCTGAGGAGATGAACCACCACCGATTCGGGATCGGCAAAGGTGCACGACCTGTTGTACTCGCGCCCGCCCACCCGGATAGACACCCGGGAAAGGTCGCCCTCATCGCACACCGTCGCGCCGGCGTCGACGAGATCTTCCAGCAGACCGGGAAACAGCCCCGCCAACTCCTGTGCGCCGCGACTGGTCAGCACGTGAGAATGCCGACCCTGACGAACTCCTCGACGCGGGGTTGCGTTGTCCGACAACGTATCGCGTTCGACGACCGTGACGATCTGGTAGAACTCCGAGAGCACCCGTGCGGCGAGCAGACCACCGAAACCTGCGCCGCAGACAATGGCGCGATCACCGCGCATCAGAGGTAAGCCCCTTCAACCGTCGAGGACTCCTTCGCCAGATTGACCACAACACCGAGCAGCGGAATGTCGAGCGCCCGGATCCCGGCGACCAGATGCGACAGCGAAAGCGTCGTCGTGGTAATCGGACGCGCGACCAGCACGACGGCATCGGCCGCTTCGAGGGCCAGTTGCGCATCGATCGAGTCGTGGAACGAGGGTGCGTCAATCAGGATGACGTTGCTCTGCAGCAGCAACGCGTCCCGGCTGTGGATCTCCGCGCTCAGACCCTCGGTTGAGCACGACACGGTGGTCACGTCGCTTCCGCCGGCCGCTTCGGCCGATGGGGCTCCCGCCGCGACGAGAGCGGGTTGCGGGGGCGCCCGGTGGGGTTCGTCCAAACAAACGACGCCCACGCTACGTCCACGGTCGGCGAAAGCTCGCGCGAGCGCCCGCGTCGCGACGGTGCTGCCGTCTCCGCTGTGGGCGGCGACAATTGCTACCACCGGCGGAATTTCGGCCTTGATCCGCGGGAGTCGCTGCAGCACGGACTCAACATTCAGGCTGAGGCGCAACGCCCCCTGCTTGAATTCCTCGCACTCGTCGAATGCCTGAGCGACGTTGCCGTCGGAGCCGAGTGCCTGAGTTCTGGGCAGTTTGCCGATGATGTCGCACCCGGTGATCTCTTCCACCTGTCGGCGCGACCGCACCTTGGTATCAAAACGTTCGAGGAACCAAATGATCGCTGCGCCACCGAACAGAGCCATCACCAACGCCACGAACACGACCATCCAGGTCGGATAACCGGACGCCGTGGCGGTGGCCGGACTGGCCTTCGCGACCACCTGAACCAGTGGACCCACGCTCGGGTCGTTGCTGACGTTTTCCAGCTTGGCTACGTAGGCGCCCAAGACGCTGCCGTAACCATTGGCGATGTTGGCCGCGTGCTGCGCGTTGCTGTCGGTGACTGAAACAATCATCAGCACAGTGTTTTTCACGGCCGCAGCCGAGACCTTCGACACGAGCTGTTGCGGCGTCACCGTCAGGCCGAGCTTGTCGATCACCGATTGAGCCAAATCGTCGCTCTCGAACAGATTGACGTAGGTCTGCGCCCGCTGCCGAGAGAACAGGTCACCCTGATAGGCACCCGCCGAGGTCTTCACGTCGGGAGCACGTAGGAAGAACTCGGTAGATGCGGTGTATTGGGTGTCTGCGCTGACTTGCTGAAGCATGGCACCCAGCAACGCAACGACGACACATCCAAGCATGACCGGCCAGCGTTGACTGACCTTCGTCCATGCCTTTATCAATAGCTCCATGATTCTCCGCTCGCGGTGTTTGACTGATTCATGCGGCTAGACGCCTTTGATCCAACTGCGCTGTCTCAATAGGTCTTGAGAGTGTTCGGCCGGCAACAACAACCCGTCCCAGGCATCGGCCCCGGGACAGCCCCAACAACCTCTCGCTCTCCCGGAGTTCGTCCACGGAGGTTTGCGAGACGGGGTCGATCAGAATCGAGGCGCCGACCTGGCTCGCCATGTCGGCGGCATCTGCCGACTCCAGCACCGCCGGGCTGACAACGACGACGTGCCGGTAGCGATCGCCCAACTCAGTCAGCACGTCGCGCATCTTCGGACCGGTGAGTTCCCTCGTCGCATTCGCCGGCGCCGCGCCCGCTGGGATCCAGCTGATCCCGCTGCGTTCGTCGGTCTGGATGGCCGCATCCAAAGTTGCAGGCGTAGTGAGCAAGTCGCCCA
>CBAAAS010000289.1:1774-4873 GCA_964658855.1 uncultured Mycobacterium sp. | reverse complement strand
CGACTCAGCCCGAAAAGCCGGTGTGTCCGCCTACATCGGTGATGGCGCCAACCGCTGGCCGGCTCTACACACCCTCGACGCGGCGCGGCTCTACCGGCTGGCACTGGAAAAGGCGCCCGCAGGGACGCGCCTGCACGGCGTCGCCGACGAGGGTGTGCCGTTCCGCGATATCGCCGAGGTCATCGGTCGTCGCCTGGATCTGCCGACCAAGGGCATCAACGGTGAGCAGGTGGCCGAGCACTTCGGTTTCCTGGCCCCGTTCGCGGCGCTGGACGACGCGACGTCCAGTGAGCTGACCCAGAAGATCCTTGACTGGCAGCCCGAACACCCAGGGCTGCTTGCCGATCTGGAAAACGACCACTACTTCGTCGAGGCACAGCACTGATGGCGACCGCGGTCGAAGCCGCCCGAGAGGCGTTGGGGCCGTTCGGAGTCTGCTTGCCGGGGTCGTTGACCGTTGCCCTCAATGTGGATCTGCAACGCAATGCCCTACGCCGACTCGACCACGTTGGTTGTCGGACGGTCTGGGTCAACGAGACGATCGGCAAGGACGCCTTCGTGCAACTCGGCACGCTGCTCGCGGAGAACGAGCGGATGGTGTTCGGAACCTGTATCGCCAATATCTGGGCCCGGCCGGCCCAAACCATGCACGCTGCGGCGGCTCAACTCGCGGACACCTACCCCGGCCGGCTGGTCGTCGGAATCGGGGTCGGCTACCCCGAGCAGGCTGCCAGTGTCGGGCAGGAATTCGGCCGTCCGCTGGTCACGATGCGCAACTACGTCCAGCGGATGGATGAGCCGACGTGGCCGCCGGTCCCCGACGCCACATACCCCACGATAATCGCGGCGAACGGCCCGAAAATGCTTGCGCTGGCCGGCGACATCGCCGACGGGGCATTCCCGGCCGGGCAGGCCGCCGAGTTCACTGCCCAAGCCCGAGCCACACTGGGGCCCGACAAGCTCTTGGTCGTCGGTTTGTCGCTGGATCCTGATCCGACGGTTGTCGGGGACGACGCGCGAGAACACCTGCTGGCCGGCGCCGACCACGTCGTGATCCTGCCGCCGCTCGGCGGCGACTTCGGCGAAGGTATCGACCAGCTCGAGAAGGTCGCCCCGGCGCTGACCGAACTGGGCTAGCCCCGCCCCGGATTCGAATAGACGCGATCTGGCGAGATCAGCACCGCGGTACGGCGTTCGTCCCGCATCACCCGGTCGTAGGTTTCCCAGTCGTCGTGGGTGCCACCGGCCGCGGCGAAGACCTCGCGAAGGATCACCCGCAACCGCTCGTCATCCACGTCGGGATGCGGGTCGTCGGGACCGATCAGCTGGGCCGACCCTTCGACAGTGGCCCACTGCCAACCGGCGCGGGCGGTGACCGTGGTGCGCGGATCGGCGCGCAGGTGGCCGAGTTTGCGGGCACTGCCAATGGCCACCAAACCGACGACCGGCTCGTTGGTCAGCGGGTGCGGCAGGACTCCGGCGTTGACGACGGAGGCTTGAGCGCTGCCGTCACGCCGCAGCGTGGTGAATACGACGAGCCCCTGGTCGGCGGAGGCAAGGTCAGCGAAAGCGGGAAGGTCGGTCATACGCGATTCAGCCCCGGAACGACGCGTTACATTCCCTACTCGTAGAGGACCGTGATCGACGGGGTGTCGGGCACAGCCTGACAGGTGAGGATGTAGCCGTCGGCGATCTCGTCCTCCTCGAGAACGTCGTTGGTGCGCATGGTGGCCTTGCCCTCGATCAACTTGGCCATGCACGTTCCGCAGTTGCCGGCCTCGCAGCTGAACGGCGGCGACAGACCGGCCCGCCGCGCGCTCTCCAGCAGCGTCTCCCCGGGCACCCGCGGCACGGACGCCTTCTTACGCTCGATCCGGATGTTCACGGTGCCACCCGAGTCGACGTCGCCGGCGGCTTCGGACACCTCCGGTGCCGGCGCCTTGACCGGCGGCGATGCGTCGAAGTCCTCGATCAGAACGTTCGCAGTGTCCGGTAACGCCGACCGGACCACGGCCATGAAGCCCTCGGGCCCGCAGACATAACAGTCGGCGCTGGTGTCCCCGCCGACGAACTTCTCGACGCCCGCCGAATCCAGCAACCCACGCTCGTCGTCGAGGTTCCGTTCCACCGACAAGCGGCCGGGATAACGCTGGATCAGGTCGTCGAGCGCCGCGTCGAAGATGACCGAACCCCGATCACGGTCGGCGCAGAGAATGCGCACCGTGCGGTCGGTGCTCGCCAAAGCGCTCTTGGCCAGCGACAGGATCGGCGTAACGCCGCTCCCGCCGGCGAAGGCCAGCAGCGGCTCCGATGTCGAACTCAGCACGAAGGTGCCCGCAGCTCGGGTCATGGTCAGCTCGTCGCCCTCGACCACGTTGTCCACCAGCCAATTCGATACTTTGCCGCCGGTCACCCGCTTGACCGTGGTCGTCAGCTCGGTGTCGACCTCCGGTGCGCTCGACATCGAATACGAGCGGTATAACTCTTCACCGTCGACGGTCACCCGGAACGTGCAGAACTGCCCGGCGCGATAGGAAAACGGCTGCTCTTCCGGGACGAGTACATAGGTACGGCTATCGGCGCTCTCCTTGATGATCCGAGTCACCGTGGCCCGCTGGAACACATGGCGTTCCACCATCCGCACACCTTCCACACTTTGCGTTCTTCGATTGAGAGAATACTATTCTCTCAAAACGATAGGATCTTCTCAATGTCTGCGACCGCGCTCGTGTTCGAGGAGCGGCACTACACGTTGCCGCAGCTCGAAGCATTGGCCGACGGGCTGGCAACAAGCTTGCGCGAGCAAGGTGTGACGGCCGGTGAGCGGGTCGCCTTGATGGCATCCAATCGTCCCGAGTTCATCCTCGCGCTGCAGGCCATCTGGCGGCTGGGTGCCGTCGTCGTGCTGATCAGCCCGGCCTGGAAGCGGCAAGAGGTCGAGCACGCGCTGGCGCTGACGAACCCGTCGCACGCGGTCGGCGACCACGACGTCCTGTCGGGGCTGATGCCGATGCTGCATCTCGACGAGCCCATCGTCGAGCGGAAGCCCCACGCCTGGCTTGTTCCAGCGACGGATTCCGACGCAGTGCTGGCCTTCAG
>CBAAAS010000289.1:0-1674 GCA_964658855.1 uncultured Mycobacterium sp. | reverse complement strand
AGCCCCACGCCTGGCTTGTTCCAGCGACGGATTCCGACGCAGTGCTGGCCTTCAGCTCAGGAACGACGGGCCTGCCGAAAGCCGTTCGGCACACTCATCATTCGTTGCAGGTCGCGGTAAGGCACTGGCGTGAGGCGTTGGGTCTGACGGCCGACGACCGCATTCAGATCGCCACGCCGCCGTCACACATTCTCGGCCTGCTCAACATCATGACGGCGTTGCAGACCGGCGTATGGATGCGCCTGCATCGCCGATTCGATATCGACCGCATGCTGCAAACCATTCAAGATGACCTAATCACCGTCGAGATGGCAGTCGCACCAATCGCTTTGGCCATCGCCTCCCACCCGCGGCTCGAGTCCTACGATCTGTCCTCGCTGCGGTTCATCATGTGGGGCGCGACGCCGGTCAGCGCCAGCGTCGCCGAGACCGTCACGCGCCGCACCGGCGTCGGGTGGGTCCCGGCCTACGGCACCACCGAGCTACCGGTGATCGCGTGCAACCCGCTCGACGGAGCGCGGCTCGATTCCGTCGGCCGGCCGGTGCCGGGCGTGCAGGTGCGGGTGGTGTCGCCGCAGACCGGTACGCCGGTCGGCCCAGGCGAAGTCGGCGAGATCCAGGCACGTGCCGAGTCGTTGATGGCCGGCTATCTGCCGTGCGAGGAAACGCGAGAAGTGTTGCGCGACGGGTGGTATCGGACCGGTGACATCGGCTACCTGGATGCCGACGGCTGGTTGCGGATCACCGACCGATCCAAGGAGATGATCAAGGTCCGCGGCTTTCAGGTCGCGCCCGCCGAGATCGAGACCGTGCTGCACGGGCATCCGGCCGTCGAAGACTGCGCGGTGTTCGGCATCCCCGATGGCGTCGACGGGGAGTTGGTTGTGGCCGCGGTCGCGACGCGCGAGCCGGTCGATGCCGCCGAGCTCACCGCGCGGGTCGGTGAGCGCCTGGCGTCCTACAAACGTGTGAGTCGTGTCGTGTTCGTGTCCGAAATACCTCGGCTACCTTCGGGGAAGGTGCTGCGCCGAGTTCTCAGGGAGCGCTATGGATGTACGACTGACAGCTGAGCAACAACAGCTGCGAGATGCGGCCGCGAAGCTCGCCGACGATCTCGGACCTGGGTCGGTCCAAGATCTGGGTGACACCGAACGAATAGCCAGGCTCGACAAGCAGATTCAGTTGACCGGCTGGCGATCGCTGCGTTCCGATGAAGCGTCCGCGGTCGAAGTCGCGATTGTCGCCGAGGAGTTCGGTCGCGGGTTGGTGGACGCCCCGTTCCTGGGTCCGGTGTTGGCCGACGACCTGGCTCGCCGGGTCGGCGACGATGGCTCCGGATCGACCATCGCCGTCGGTGGTCGGGCGGTCGACGCTCGCGGTTACCGGCGCGCGCTGACGCTGGACGGTACTTCGGTGTCGGCCGCTGAAGTGGGTGCTGCTCGTGAAGCTGTCGACCTGACACGGGCCGTTGGGGAGCTCGGCGAAAAGTCCATCGCCGTCGGCGATCTGGATGCTGATGCTGCCCAGCGTTGGCTGGCGCTCGCGCTGGCGGCCACGTCGGCCGACCTGGTCGGCACGGCGCGCGGTGCGCACACTCTGGCCTGTGAATACGCGAAAATTCGTGAGCAGTACGGCAAGTCGATCGGCTCCTACCAGGCGGTCGCACACCTGCTG
>CBAAAS010000288.1:0-4880 GCA_964658855.1 uncultured Mycobacterium sp. | reverse complement strand
GCTGCCGCAACAGTTTTTCGCTCACGCGTCGCGTGGTGAGGTGCTCGCTGACGCGGGCCTGACCGACCAGCACGTGGCCCGCCGTATCACCGGGTGGATCGCGGCGTTGTCCCGCGACGGCGTCGAGTCCGGGAGTGCCATCACCGAGCAGCTGGATTAGTCGGCGGCCGCCGGCGGGGACTGCAACGCCACGGCCAACACCGGCACGGTCAGCACGCGTTGCCAGTTGCGGGCATGCCCGGCAGCGAGGAACTCCTCGACCGCCGCTGCGGCATCGTCGCCGACGCGGGGACTTTCCCAGTCCCAGCACAGCCGTCGGATCAGATCTGGCGTGACCAGGTTCTCGGTCGGCACTGTCACTCGCTCCGACAGCTCCCGTAGCGCCGAGCGGGCCGCTTCCAGCCGCACGGCGGCCTCCGGCCGTCGACGAGCCCAGCGTGCTGGCGCCGGCGGCCCGTTGGGCGGCTCGGCTTCCTCTGCGGGACCGGGGTTTTCGCGCGCAGCCTTCAGCGCTGCCAGCCAGGTGGAGGCGCTGCGGCGTTGCCTCTTGCCGCCGAAGATCGGCAAAGCGACCAGGTCGTCGACAGTCTTGGGGTCGGCGGTCGCGGCCTCGATGATCGCCGAGTCGGGCAAGATCCGTCCCGGCGCGATGTCGCGCCGTTGAGCGATTTCGTCTCGGACCGTCCACAATTCGCGAACGGCGGCCAGCGCGCGCTCGTTACGCACCTTGTGGATACCGGAGGTGCGGCGCCAGCGATCCCGCCGGGTCGTCGGCGGTGACTGGCCAACGGCTCGAAGGTAGTCGAATTCCTCTGCCGCCCAGGCGGTTTTGTCCTGTTCGGCCAATATCCCCGCGATCGCTTCCCGCAGATCGATGAGCACCTCGACGTCGAGAGCCGCGTAGTTGAGCCATGCGGCCGGCAGCGGACGCCGCGACCAGTCGGCCGCGCCGTGGCCTTTGGCCAACCCCACACCGAGCAGGCGTTGCGTCATCGCCGCCAAATTCACCCGGTCGAAACCGGCCAGCCGGCCGGCCAGCTCGGTGTCATATAGCGCCGGCGGCTGCATGCCGACCTCGGCGAGGCACGGCAGATCCTGGTCGGCCGCGTGCAGAATCCACTCGTCTTCGGCCAATACGTCGGCGACGGGTCGCAACACAGTCTCCGAGTCGCCGCCATGGCTCACCGGGTCGATCAGCACCGTGCCCGCGCCGGCTCGCCGGATCTGAATCAGGTAGGCGCGGTTGGAGTACCGGAATCCAGAAGCCCGCTCAGCGTCCACCGCGAACGGGCCGTGGCCACCGGCCAACAGCGTTGCCGCGGCCTTGATCTCGTCGGTGGTGGTCGAAAGGTCGGGCACCCCATCGCGGGGAGCGAGCAACGGCGTGACGTCAGGTTCGGCGTCGGGCGTGTCGGCGGGGTCTTCTATCGGCTCGCTGGCCATGTCAAACGCGCGACCGGGTGCCCAAATCTGTCACCCCGACAGGTGGCAGCCCTGCGGCGTGCTCGAGCACCTCGCAGAACGCTTCGACATGGGTACCGAGGTCGGTGGTGAGTGCGGTCCAGGACGCGCGCAGCTCCAGCTGGTGGGCCCGCGGCGGCCCTGAGATGTCGCCGTAGCGCACCGAGGTGGTGGCGGTGACCGTGCCGCCCAGGGCGGTGACCTGCTCGGCGCGCGCGTCCAGCGCCTCGCCCAACCAGCTCCACGCGACCTCTGGCAGCAGCGGGTCGACGGCCTCAGTGGAGTCCAGGTCGGCCTGGATGTAGGCAACCAGGCGCATGGTGCCGTCCCACGCATCGGCGCCATCGGGGTCATACAGCAGGATTAACCGGCCGAACGCGTCACCGTCGGACCGTTCCGGGACGACGTCGACCTCGGGGCGTTTGACCTCGGCGCCGAGCGCGTAGCTGTAAGGCGCGAGCCGCTGCGGCGGCCGGATCGGGCCCAGCTCGATCTCCGGTCGGACGCTGGCTCCGCTCATCGCCTCCACTGCCTCGCGAAACGGGACCGGTTCGGCTGCTGTCATAGGCGCCGCTCCTTCTCCTCGCTTCGCTCCGCTTCGCAGCGTTGCTGGCGGTTCACAGCGTTTGACGCTAGACCTTTCCGGCGACACGCGGACACAGGCGCGCCGTTCGGATCGCCGTGGTGCGGTGGCAGCGGTCGCGTGCGGCATCGTCACGGTGTCTCAGTCCGTGGAGAAGCGCGCGGGCCGCTTTTCGCGGTGAGCGGCCAGACCCTCGCGCACGTCGGGCCCGCTGAAGCTCAGGAACTCCAGGCCAAGCGAGGTTTCAAAGGCCGGCGCGGCCATCCGGTACCAGTGGTTCAAGCTGTGTTTGGTGAACCGGATCGCCGATTGCGCGCCTTGGGCGAGCTCGTTCGCGATGCGCGTGGCGGTGTCGAGCACCTCGGTGTCGTCCACGCACAACGACACCAGCCCGATCCGCTCGGCTTCTTCGCCGGACAGGGGCGCGCAGGTGAGCAGGTAGTACTTGGCTTTGGCCATCCCGACCAGCAGCGGCCAGCAGATGGCGGCGTGGTCACCGGCGGCAACGCCGAGCTTGGTGTGCCCGTCGATGATCTTGGCGGTGCGTCCCGCCACCGAGACGTCGGCGAGGAGTGCGACGACCAGGCCCGCGCCCACCGCCGCGCCGTGAATCGCCGAGACGACCGGCTTGTCCAGGTTGAGGATGTTGAGCACCAGGTCGCGGGCCTCGCGCATGATCCGCATCCGGTCGTCGAACGCACCCACGGTCTCGTCGATCAGGTCGAAGCTGCCTCCCGAGGAGAACGCTTTGCCTTCGCCGCGGACCAGCACCGCACGCACGTCGGGGTCGCGGCCGATCGCCGGCCAGATGTCGGCGAGGTCGCGATGCATCTGCGGCCCGACGGAGTTGAGTCCGGGAGAGTCGAGGATGACGTGCAGCACGCCGTGTTCAGCGCGTTCGATTCGCAGGCTGGGGAACTCGTCGTAGCTGACTGCGGGGTGGACGACTGGCATCCGGGCTCCTGACGGCTAACTCACGCTTATTACCGACGACGAGATTACGCAGGGCTCGGGGAACTCCCCGCCGCACCCGTCGATCCGGCGTTCGTGGCAGCATTGAGCCTGATGGGTGACCGCCGCACACTTCCCGAATCGCCGTATCTGGCCGCGACCGCCGGTCGCAAACCGAGCCGGGTGCCGGTGTGGTTCATGCGCCAGGCCGGCCGTTCGCTGCCGGAATACCGCGCCCTGCGCAAGCAGAACACCATGATGGAAGCCTGCTTCAACGCCGAACTGATCGCCGAAATAACGCTGCAGCCGATCCGCCGTCACGATGTCGACGCCGCAATCCTGTTCTCCGACATCGTGGTTCCGTTGCGCGGCGCCGGGGTCGACGTGGACATCGTTCCCGATGTCGGCCCGGTGATCGCAGCTCCGGTACGCACGGCCGCCGACGTCGACGCTTTGCAGCCGCTCGATCCGAGCGGCGTGCAAGCGGTGTCGGACGCGATCTCGCTGCTGGTGGGCCAGCTGGGTCAGGTACCGCTGATCGGCTTCGCCGGTGCGCCGTTCACGCTGGCGTCCTACCTGGTGGAGGGCGGCCCGAGCCGTAATCACGCCAAGACGAAGGCGATGATGCTGTCCGAGCCGGCCTCCTGGCATGCGCTGATGGAGAAGTTGACCGACCTGACGATCGGCTTCTTGCAGGTACAGCTCGACGCCGGGGTGGACGCGATCCAGGTGTTCGACTCATGGGCCGGCGTACTGTCGCTGGCCGACTACCGACGCCTCGTGTTACCGCATAGTTCGCGGGTGTTCGCCGCGCTGGCCGACCGTGGCGTTCCGATGACGCACTTCGGGGTCGGCACCGCGGAACTGCTTGGTGCCATGTCGGGGGCCGGAGCGACGGTGGTCGGGGTCGATTGGCGGACTTCGCTGGTCGATGCCGCAGGCCGCGTCGAGGCTGGAAAAGCGTTGCAGGGCAACCTCGATCCGGCAGTGCTACTGGCCGGCTGGCCGACGGTGGAGCAGGCGGCCCGCGCGGTGGTCGACGACGGACGCCGGGCGGTGGATGCCGGTGCGGCCGGGCACATCTTCAACCTCGGCCACGGCGTGCTGCCGGAGACCGACCCGGCGATCCTCACCGACCTGGTAGCGCTGATCCACTCACTATGACCTCGGCCAAGCGCTCGTATTGTGTTGTCGGCGGCGGCATTTCAGGTCTGACCGCCGCATATCGGTTACGCCAGAATGCCGGTTCCGAGGCAAGCATCACGCTGTTCGACCCGGCCGACCGGCTGGGCGGAGTGCTGCGCACCGAGCAGGTCGGCGGAGTCGCCGTCGATGTCGGCGCCGAAGCGTTCGTGGTACGCCGGCCCGAGATGCCGGCGTTGCTGGCCGAACTGGGCCTGGCGAACGAGCAACTGGGCACCACCGGGGCACGTCCGCTGATCTACAGCCAGGACCGGCTGCATCCTCTGCCGACGGGAACGCTCAACGGCATCCCGTCGTCGGCGGAGTCGATGGCCGGTCTGGTCAACGACGCCACTTTGGCCCAGATCGCTGCGGAGCAGGATCAACCGTTGAGTTGGCAGTCCGGCTCCGACCCGGCCGTCGGCGACCTGATCGCCGACCGGTTCGGCCAGCAGGTGGTGGCCCGGTCGGTGGATCCGATGCTCAGCGGGGTCTATGCCGGATCGGCGGCGACCATCGGGCTTCGCTCCGCGGCGCCGACACTGGCCGCGGGTCTGGACGCGGGCGCCACGAGTATCACCGACGCGGTCCGCCAAGCGCTGACGAGCATCACCGCCGGCCCGATCTTCGGTGCGGTGGGCGGGGGTTACGCCGTGCTGGTCGAGGAACTGGTCCGCCGCAGCGGGATCGATTGGGTGCGGAC
>CBAAAS010000287.1:0-4895 GCA_964658855.1 uncultured Mycobacterium sp. | reverse complement strand
GACGCCGGCGTGCTGTTCGCCGGGGACCTGCTGTTCATCGGCTGCACCCCGATCGTGTGGGCCGGCCCCATCGCCAACTGGGTCGCCGCGTGCGACGCCATGATCGCGTTGGACCCGGTGACGGTGGTGCCGGGTCACGGCCCGGTGACCGATGTCGAGGGGATCCGGGGTGTGCGTGGATATCTCGCCCATATCGCCGAGCAGGCTGAGGATGCCTATCGCAAGGGCATGTCGTTTGCGGAGGCGGCAGACGCCATCGATCTCGGAGAGTATGCGAGCTGGCTCGATGCCGAGCGCGTGGTGATCAACGTCTACACGCACTATCGCGAACTCGACTCCAGCACACCACAATTGCCCGCGATGGGTCTACTGGCGATGCAGGCCGATTGGTTGGCCAAGCATCAGTGATTGCGGAGTTTGGCGATCAGCTTGTCTTTGGTGAGCGCTGAGTAGCCGGTGACGCCCAGTTCCTTGGCCCGCTTTTTCAGGTCGGCGACCGACCAGTCGTCGTAGGAGCCGGCCTTGCCGCCCTTGCGGCCCACCGACTTCGTACCGCGGGCTGCTGCGGCGTTGGAGATCCGTGCTGACTTCTCCTTCGAGTTGCCTTCCTTGCGTAGGTCTTCATACATCTTCTCGTTTTTGATCGACGAGTTCGGCATCGTGCACCTCCATCAAGCGATGTCCTACGTCGGACAGGATTCCCACGTCGTCAACGGGGTAATCACGACGCCATGACCGAACCGAATCTCAGCGCTGTGTCGTTGGTGTGCAGCCTGAAACCCTCACCGGCGCCGTCGAGCAGCCAACTCATCGCCGAGCACCTGCAGACCGAACTGCAGAAGCACGGCGTCACCAACGAGACGGTCCGGATCGTCGACCATGACGTCAAGCCCGGGGTCGAGAAGGACATGGGCGACGGCGACGAATGGCCTGCCATCAGGGACAAGATCCTCGCGGCCGACATCTTGATCTTCTCGACGCCGACGTGGATGGGACACATCTCCAGCGTCGGTCACCGCGTGCTCGAACGGCTCGACGCCGAGATTGCCGAAACCGACCAGGAGAACCGGCCGATCCTGCTCGGCAAGGTCGCCCTTGTCGCGGTGGTCGGCAACGAAGACGGTGCGCACAACATCGTCGCCGAAGCATTCCAGGCCCTCAACGACGTAGGCTTCAGCATTCCGGCTCAGGGCTGTACCTACTGGAACGGCCCGGCGATGGGCAAGACCGATTACAACGACCTCGACGAGGTGCCGGAGTCCACCGCCTCGGCGACCGCGAACGCGGCCCGCAACGCCGCGCACCTGGCCCGCAGTTTGAAAGCGTCTCAATATCCGCCGTATCCAGCCTGACCTCGACGGGCGTTCGTTTACGGTTGCGCTATGGCAGCCGTGACATTGGAAACGCTCGACGACAGCATCGCGGGTGTGACGTTGAACCGCCCGGATCGGCTGAATGCCATCGACGGTGCACTGATCAACGAGATGGACAGCGCGTTGGATGCGCTCAGCAGCGGCGAATTCCGTGCCGCGATCCTCACCGGCGCGGGCCGCGGCTTCTGCGCGGGTGCCGACCTGAGTGGCACTGGGGAAGCCTGGACCAAGACGACGCCGCACACGCCCGCGTTCAAGGTCAACTACGACGCCCAGGTCCGACTGGCCGACTTGTACCTCCGGCTCTACGAGTTGCCGATACCGGTGATCGCCGCCGTCAACGGCGTCGCGGTCGGCGGTGGGCTGGCATTCGCATTGCACTCCGACATCCGGATAGCCTCGGAGAACGCCCGTTTCGGCTCGGTGTTCATCAAGGCGGGGTTCTCGTCGATGGACATGGGCACCAGTTATCTGCTGCCCAAGATCGTCGGAGCGGGCGTGGCACGGGAGCTGATGTTGACCGGACGGATCATCGACGCGGACGAGGCCTACCGCATCAAACTGGTGCATGAGGTGGTGCCGCCCGACGACTTGATGGCGGCGGCCCTGAAGTTGGCCCGCTCGATTGCCGACAACAACGCCTTCGGGGTGTGGCAGACCAAGATCGGTCTGAACACCGCGCTGGATGCGCCGAGCCTGCGGCATGCGATCGAGCTCGAGAACCGCACCCAGATTCTGACCGGTTTCACCAACAATCCGACCGAGGCGGCCAAGGCGCACATGGAGAAACGTGCGCCGGTGTGGGATCCGATGTAGCCGTTGAGCTTTGGCGACGGCCCGCTGCGCCCGCCGCTAAGCTTTGGCGATCACGTTCTCCGCGAACATCTCGAGATTGCGGATCTTGTTCTCCAGCGGCTCGGTGTCCGATCCCATGATGTAGGGGATCCGAAAGCCGACGATCACGTCGGTGACGCCTTTGTCTTCCAGACGTTTCACGCCGTCAAGGGTGAAGCCGTCCAACGAGATCACGTGTATCTCGAACGGGCCCGTCTTGCCCTCCTCGTCGCGCAACTGCTTGACCCGCGCGATGAGCCGGTCGAGTTCCTCCGGGTCGCCGCCGCCGTGCATCCAGCCGTCGGCGCGAGCGGCGCGCCGCAGCGCAGCGTCGGCGTGGCCGCCGATCAAAATCGGAATCGGTTCTGTCGGAGCGGGAGTCATCTTCGTCTTGGGGATGTCATAGAACTCGCCGTGAAATTCGAAGTAGTCGCCGGTGGTCAAGCCGCGAATGATCTCGATGCATTCGTCAATTCGCTTGCCCCGCTTGGCGAACGGCACACCCATCAGCTCGTAATCTTCGGGCCACGGGCTGGTGCCCACGCCGAGACCGACGCGGTTGCCGATCAGCGCGGCCAGCGAGCCGGCCTGCTTGGCCACCAATGCCGGCGGGCGGATCGGCAGTTTGAGGACGAAGAAATTGAACCGCAGAGTCGACGTCACCGCCCCCAGTGCGGCAGTCAGCACGAAGGTCTCGATAAAGGACTTACCGTCCAGGAACTCGCGGTTGCCATCCGGTGTGTAGGGATAGGTGGAGTCCGACTCGAACGGGTAGGCAACGCTGTCCGGAATAGTCATGCTGGCGTACCCGGCTGCTTCGGCGGCCTTGGCCAGCGGGATGTAGAACGTCGGGTCCGTCATCGCCTCTGCATAGCTGAACCGCACATCGACATACTAGGGGTCGCGGAACGAGCACTATCCTCGATCAAAGCCGATTTTCCGGACCTATCAGGGCCCACACCGTTTTGCCCGACGGCATTGGTGCGTTACCCCAAGCGCGACATACCGACGCGACGATCGCCAGGCCGGAGATTCGCCCGCCGCCGCGGCACGGATCCTCGTGGCGCGCCGCCGGCGCCGAGCTGGCGTCCTGCACCGAGACGGCGACCGTTTCACCGTCGGTCTCCAGCACCAGCACGCCCGCATCGGGGGTGTGCTGCAGAACGTTTTCGACTAACACGTTGACGATGACCGTCGCGACGGGAACCAGTTGCTCGAAGGTCCACTCCGCAAGCCGTTGCGCCACGAATTCGCGCGCGGTTCGAAGACTGGCCAGCGCGGCCGGCAAATCCGTGCTGACCCGCGACACGGCGCGCCGAGTGTCGGTGAGAGCGGCCAATGCAGCCTCCACCGTCGAATGCACGCGTAGGTGGCGAGTGACACCGTTGCGCACCATCGCCTTTCGCTGCTCGGCATCGCCGCACACGAGATGAATGGGGATGGCGGGCCAGGTGTCGACCAGCCAGCGCGCGCTGGTGAACACCGCCCACGCCGTAGGAGCCGGAACGTCGAGTCTGTCGACATCGACCAACACGGCTTGTGGCTCATCAAGGGCGGCCTCCACGATGGCACCACGCAACCGCAGGTAGGTGCTGCTGTCGAGGACACCCTCGACGGTGAGGAGGCGGGCATTTCCGGTGATGTCTTCCGAAACCGCCAACGAGCTGGCCGGACTATTCATCGGCGGCCCGATCCGTGCGATAAACCACGACGTCTTCTAGCGCCTCGACTTCGCCGGCCGAGGCGCTTATCGCCACTATGTCGAGCTCGTTTTTGTCGGTTGCCATTAGTTACCCCGGGTAAGGCATACCCAAGGGGCCAACCAGGCAATCTTGCTGAGAGTTTGCTAGGTGAACTGTAGGTGCGCGAGCGAATAGGGCGGCGCACCTACCCCGGCGATCGAGTGCGTGCCCTGCGGTGTCTGTTCGGTGATGCGGGCCGTGGCGGTGCGCTCGCCCACCGTCACGGTCAGTTCGCGCGACCGCACCAGCTCGGCTGGTATCGCATCGAAAACTGTTCCCTGCCAATGATATTTACCGTCAATCGGTTCGACATGGCCCGTCAGGGCGACTCGGACCTGTTCCGTGGTGTCGGCGGCTCTCAACATGGCCGGACCGTCGTATGAGTCGTCGTGCGCCTCGGCGGCCGACGACAGCTCGAACGCCGAGGTATCCAGCTCCAACGAAGGGGGATGCAGGTGAAGCCGCTCGTTGAAAACACCCTGTGCGCTGCGCCGAACCTCGATTCGGTGGTGCCGCCCCAGGAGTTGCAGGCACCCAGCGATGTAACGCATCGACGCTGCGAAATCTGTACCGGTGGGCGTGAAGTAGTTCGGGAAATTGTGCAGAGCCACCCCGAGGTAGGGCTCCGCTCCGTCGGTCCAGGCCCGTTGGATGCTCATGCCGCGAGAGCCCACCAGCGTGTCGTCCGGAAGGCCGGCGCGGACCGCAAATCCGGTGCCGTAGACGATCGCGTCGGCATCGTGGTGCACGTCGTCGACAGTGCGAACACCGACCGCGGTCACTTCTTCGATCGGCGACGAGATCACCTCGATGCGGCGCCGGCGCGGGATGCGTAGGCCGCGTCGCAGCCGCGGAACGGCCCGTCGCGGTGCCAGTGGGAAAACCTTGACCGCCGCGCCCGAATTGGCCATGCGCTCGATCAGCTCACCGGCGCTGGAGTCGGCGC
>CBAAAS010000286.1:0-4914 GCA_964658855.1 uncultured Mycobacterium sp. | reverse complement strand
AAAGGGACGATCGTCTCGGTGCTGAAAGCCGCCGGTGAGGCCGTCGAGAAGTCGGCGAGTGCCGGGGGTGGGCTCCCGCAGGCGGTCGTCGCCGCCGGTGATGCCGCGGTGGTCGCGCTGGAGAGAACGCCCGAGCAGCTGGACGTGCTCGGAGAGGCCGGCGTGGTCGACGCCGGCGGTCGCGGTCTGCTGGTGCTGCTCGACGCGCTGCGCTCGACGATCACCGGCCAGGCGCCCAATCGCAAGGTGTACGAGCCGGCGCCGCGCCTGCCTGCGCCTGAGCTCCCGGTACGGCCACCGGCCCCGCAATTCGAAGTGATGTACCTGCTCGGCGGTTGCGACGACGACGAAGCCGAACAACTGCGCGAGCGGCTCGACGAACTCGGTGAATCGGTGGCCATCGCGACGTCTGGCGTCGTCGGCGGCTACTCGGTCCACGTGCACACCGACGACGCGGGAGCGGCCATCGAGGCGGGCCTGGCGTTCGGTGACCCGCGGCGGATCCAGATCTCGATGTTGAGCAGCGGTACCAGCGGCCTGCCGCCGGGCAGCTGGACGCGGGAGCGGGCGGTGCTCGCCGTCATCGACGGTGAGGGCGCGGCCGAATTGTTCGCCGATGAAGGGGCCTGCGTGCTGCGGCCCGATCCGCACGCCGAGGATCCGACAACCTTGATCACCGCTCAGCAGCTGCTGCGCGCCGTGGTCGATACCGGTGCCGCGCAGGTGATGGTGCTGCCCAACGGCTACGTGCCGGCCGAGGAGCTGGTCGCCGGATGCACCGCGGCAATCGGGTGGGGCATCGACGTGGTGCCGCTGCCGTCCGGATCGATGGTGCAGGGACTGGCCGCACTCGCGGTGCACGAACCCGGTCGCCAAGCCGTCGACGACGGCTACACGATGGCGCGCGCCGCGGGCAGCGCCCGGCACGCAGCGGTGCGCGTCGCGACCGAGACAGCGCTGACCTGGGCAGGCACCTGCGAGCCGGGCAACGGACTGGGCATCGCCGGCGACGAGGTCCTGATCGTGGCGCCCGACGTCGCTTCGGCCGCGACCGGCCTGATCGATCTGCTGCTGGGCGCCGGCGGTGAGCTGGTCACCGTGCTGATCGGTGGCGGCGTCGACGCGGACACCATCGAGTCCGCGCTGCGCGCACACGTGCACGACCACCACGCGGGAAGTGAGCTCGCGATTTACCGGACCGGGCACCGCGGCGACGCGTTGCTGATCGGAGTCGAGTAGCCGTGGTGTCGCTCAGCGACCGCCTGGACTTCATCGTCGGCGCCAAGGCTGCGGGCCCGCTCGACGAGGTGTTCGGCATCCAAACGGTCGACGACCTGCTGCGCCACTACCCGCGCAGCTATGTCGAGGGCGCCAGCGTCCGCGGCGCCGAGGACGAGCAACCGCCGGAGGGCGAGCACGTCACGCTCGTCGACGTCATCACCGACGCCGCGCTGCTGTCGATCAAAAGTCGCCCCAGGGACAAGCTGTTTCGTGTCACCCTCGGCTCTGGCCGGGGCAAAGTCACTGCCACGTTCTTCCATCCGAAAAAGTGGATCACCGATCAGCTGTCCAAGGGCACCCGCGTCATGCTGTCCGGCGAGGTGGGCTACTTCCGCAACGCGATGCAACTGACCCATCCCGACTTCCTGGTGCTCGACGCCGCCGACGGACGCAACCACGGCAGCCGGTCACTGAAGATGATCGCCGACGCGTCTCAGGCGGTCAGCGGAGAAGTGCTGCAAGAGGCGTTCGAGCGAACCTTCTACCCGATCTATCCGGCCAGTGCGAAGTTGCAGAGCTGGGACATCTTCAACTGCGTTCGGCAGGTACTCGAGGTGCTGGATCCGATACCGGATCCACTGCCTGAGAAGCTCTGTGCCGCACATCATCTGGCGTCCGAAGACGAGGCGCTTCGAGCCATCCACCTCGCCGAGAACGATGCCGACCGGCGAAGAGCCCGTGAACGGCTGGCTTTCGACGAGGCGGTGGGTCTGCAGTGGGCGCTGGTGAGTCGACGCCACGGCGAGCTGGCCCAGTCCGGCCCGGTGGCGCCGTCCACCGAGGCGGGCCTGCAGCAGGAACTGCTGCAGCGCCTGCCTTTCGAGTTGACCGCCGGTCAGCGCGAGGTGCTGGACGTGCTCTCCGGCGAGCTCGCGGCAACCCGGCCGATGAACCGGCTCCTGCAGGGCGAAGTGGGTTCGGGCAAAACCATCGTCTCGGTATTGGCGATGCTGCAGATGGTCGATGCGGGCTATCAATGCGCCCTACTGGCGCCCACTGAAGTTCTTGCCGCGCAGCATCTTCGGTCGATCAGCGATGTGCTCGGGCCGCTGGCGATGGGCGGCCAGCTCGGTGGCGAGGACTATGCGACCCGGCTGGCTCTGCTGACCGGCTCGATGTCGCAGGCGCAGAAAAAGCAAGTTCGCGCCGAGATCGCCGGCGGCGAGGTGGGCATCGTCGTCGGCACACACGCGCTGCTGCAGGACGCGGTCGCGTTCCACAAACTCGGTATGGTGGTCGTCGATGAGCAGCACCGGTTCGGGGTAGAGCAACGAGACCAGTTGCGGGCCAAGGCACCTGCGGGTATCACGCCGCATCTGCTGGTGATGACCGCCACGCCGATACCGAGAACCGTGGCGCTGACCGTCTTCGGCGATCTAGAAACGTCAACGCTGCGCGAGCTTCCCCGCGGCCGTCAGCCGATCACTACCACCGCGATCTTCGTCAAGGACAAACCTGCCTGGCTGGACCGCGCCTGGCATCGCATCATCGAGGAAGTGGGCGAAGGGCGGCAGGCTTACGTGGTGGCGCCGCGGATCGACGATTCCGAGAGCGGCGGCCAGAGCGACCCGGATCAAAGGCCCTCGGCGACAGTCGAAGAGCTCTACGGGCGGCTGGGCAGCGGTGAGCTGGCCGGTCTTCGGCTCGGCCTCATGCACGGGCGGTTGAGCGGCGACGAGAAAGACGCCGTGATGACGGCGTTCCGGGCCCGCGAGATCGACGTGCTGGTGTGCACCACGGTGATCGAAGTCGGCGTCGACGTACCCAACGCGACGGTGATGCTGGTGATGGATGCCGACCGCTTCGGCATCAGCCAGTTACATCAGCTGCGTGGCCGCATCGGGCGGGGGGAGCACGCGAGCATCTGCCTGCTGGCCAGCTGGATGACACCGCAATCCCATGCGGGCAGAAGGCTGAGCGCGGTCGCCGGAACGCTCGACGGCTTCGAGCTCGCTGACCTGGATCTGCGGGAACGTCGTGAGGGAGATGTCTTGGGTCGCAGCCAGTCTGGTCGCGCGATCACACTTCGGCTGTTGTCGCTGATCGACCATCGAGAGATCATCGAAGCGGCGCGCGAATTTTGCGAGCACGCGTACGACGACCCAACCGCGCATCCGGGGCTGGCACTGCTGGGGGCACCGTTCGCCGGCCATGAGCGCATCGAATTCTTGGACAAGTCATGACCCGCAAGAGATGGCTGTGGCTGTCGTCGATCGCAATTCTGGCTGTGCTGGTCGCCTATCAGGTGCTGATCACCTCAGCGGGGGATCGCGACCGGGAGTTCGCCGCCCGCGCCGACATCCCGACCCTGCAGCCCGGAGTGGACGTGCTGGGCGGAATCGCCATAGTGCCGTGGCGGGTTCGTCACTACGACTACCACCGCGCCGCGTTCGGTGAGGCCTGGACCGACGACAACGACGCACCCGGCGGGCACAACGGCTGCGATACCCGCGACGACATCCTCAATCGCGACCTGGTCGACAAGACCTACGCGTTCACCAAGCACTGCCCTGACGCGGTCGAGACCGGCACCCTGCACGACCCGTATACCAACGCCACCATCAACTTTCACCGCGGTGCCAAGGTCGGTGAAGCCGTGCAGATCGACCACATCGTGCCGCTGGCGCTGGCCTGGGACATGGGAGCCTCTGACTGGCCCGCCGCCCAGCGGGTCCGCTTCGCGAATGACCCGGCGAATCTCCTTGCCGTCCAAGGTCAGGCGAACCAGGACAAGGGCGACGACCAGCCCGCGCTGTGGATGCCGCCCAACGCCGCGTTCCACTGCCAGTACGCCATGCAGTTCATCGCGGTGTCGCGCGGATACGGGCTCCCGGTCGATCTGGTATCGAGCAACGTGTTGCGGCAGGCCGCAACGACCTGCCCGACCGGTGGCTAGACGCCGGTGTAGGTCAGCGGATCCTCGCGAATGCGGGTGCCGTCGTTGAGCCCGTTCAGCGCTTCCATGTGCGCCGAGGTCAACTCGAAGTCGAAGACGTCGAAATTGCTGGCGATCCGCTCGGGATTACCCGAACGCGGGATCACCACATTGCCCAGTTGAATGCTCCACCGGATCAGCACCTGGGCCGCGGTGCGACCGTACTCGCCGGCGATCGACGTCACTGTTGCGTTGTCCAGCAGCCTGCCGACCCCCAATGGGCTGTAGGCCTCGGTGACGACGTCGTGCCGCGCGTTCACCGCGCGCAGCTCAGCCTGGTTGAGCAACGGGTGCAACTCGATCTGGTTGACCGCGGGGTTGACGTAGGTCAAATCGATCACCGTCTCGAGGTACTCCTCGGTGTAGTTACACACCCCGATCGAGCGGGTGTGGCCGTTGCCGCGGGCCTGGATCAGGCCGCCGAAGGTATCCACGTACTTGCCCAGTTGCGGCTGCGGCCAGTGGACGAGAAACAGATCGACGTAGTCCAGTCCGAGCTTGTCGAGGCTGACCTTGACGGCGTCTTGGGCGACGTTGAATCCGTGGTCGGCGTTGGCGACCTTGGTGGTGATGAACAGCTCGGCGCGCGGGATTCCGGACGCTGCGATGGCCCGGCCGACAGCGGCTTCGTTGCCGTACACCGAGGCGGTGTCGATCAGCCGATAGCCGATCTCGAGCGCCGTCGACACGGCGCGCTC
>CBAAAS010000285.1:0-4952 GCA_964658855.1 uncultured Mycobacterium sp. | reverse complement strand
GGGCCGCGATTCAGCATCCGGTAGTTCGGTCCGGTCAGCGGCTCGGCCACCAACTGCTGTGGTTGTTTTAGTGCGTTGGCTTGAATCACCAGCACCGTGTTGCCGCCGCGCAATTTCCGCTTGGCGCTCTGCCGGACCTGTATCCACGTTCGGGCCTTTTGAACGATCACCGACGCCCCCATCGGCGCGGCACCCGGCGTGGCCGGACCGTGCTCGGACTGGTGGTGTAGCGCGACAACAGCGACCCCGGCGTTGGTGAGCTTGGTTAGCCCGTCCAACACGGTGGTGACCGCTGTGGATTCGTTGGTGTCGCCGGTGACGCCCATGAGGTTGTCCACCACCACGAAGTTAAAGCCCTCTGCCAGAACGTATCTCACCAGTGCATCCCATTCTTTAGAGTCGGTGGTGCGCCCGACGTAGAACATGGGGACCTCCACGTCCACACCGTCGGGTAGGTGGTTGCCGATGCGTTCCCCGTACTCCTCATCTGATCCGGGGTCGGTCCACAGGATTGCCGGTTTCCACAGTTTGGTGGTGTCGGTGGGTTGCATCCCTAGAAACTCACGGCCGTCGATCAGCAGGGACAGCAGCATGGACGCCACCAGGTAGCTCTTACCGACGTTTGACTTCCCGTAGATCACGGTGAGCGACGAACACACGGTTTCGTGAAACACCCACCGTTCGGATCGCTGGGACCGTTCGTAGGCCTCCTGAAGTGTGGTGCGGGGGAATCGCCTCACCACGTCGATACCGTTGTAGACGGTGGTCACGCTTCGGACACCCGCCGCCGTCGCCGGGCTTGTGCCGCTTTCAGCGCCAACTGTGAGTAGTACGCACGGCGCAGACTGTCGGCCCGCTTGGCACGCTCGGCCGGAGTCAGACTGTTGTCGGGGTCGGCTTCACGTAAAAACCTGTCCTCCAACGCTTTTCGCGCGGGAGCGGTACGGGCTGACCTATCGGGAGTGTTCGCCCACGACAGATGGGCACCATACTGTGAGCGCAGACGGCGCTCGGCCGGAGTTGGCATTGTTGACCCTTACAAGACGTGTTGGACCAGACCACAGTTAGTGGCCGGACGTAGACGCGCCCCGAAGGGAAAGGCATCCGCTGTCAGCGTCTAATAAGGACGGGTTCGACCCCGCAGACCTGATGCTACAGCGGTCAGGTACCGCCGTTGAGAATTACAGTTCGCCCAGGTTGAGCGTGCGGGATTCGGTAGCGGCGCGCTCGGAGGCGGATGCCCCGGTGTAGCGGTCGATCATGTCCCGCGTTGTCCACCCGGCTACGGCCATCAGGCCAGACTCTGACCCACCAGCTCGTAGCCATCGGGTCGCGGCGGTGTGCCGCATCAGGTGCAGGTGGAATCCGTCGATACCGGCTTTGGCGGCGCGGTCGCGCAATGTGTCGTTCAGCCCGAAGTAGGCGAAGCCTTTACCGCCAACACCGACCCACAGCGCCGGTGTGTCTGCCCGTTTATGGGTGCGGCGCATCCGCATATAGCGGTCCAGCGCGGCGGCCGTCTGCGGGGAGAACGGCACCACCCGGCCCTTACCGCCCTTACCAGATCGCACGGTCACCAAACCCCGTTTAAGGTCCACGTCGTCAAGGTTCAGTGAGACAACCTCACTTGCCCGCAAACCCGTCTCGGCCATCAGCCGCACGATGGCCTCGTCGCGGCGGTCCCGGAAGCTACGGCCGTTGCAGGCTTTCAGCAGGGCGCGCAACTGGTCATCGGTGAGCGCCTCGACCACCTTGGAGGGAATCTTGGGCGGTTTGAGTCCGATCAGCGGGTCGGTGGTCAGTTCGTCTTCAGCGACCAGCCAGCGGGCGAATGCCCGCAATGATGCTTGGCGCAACCGCACCGTGTTGGCCTCTTTGCCGTCGCGGATCAGTTCGGCGGTGTAGGTCTGCACCTGGGCGCGGGTAATCTCTACCGGGTGTCCGTTGCCCTCGCACCATTCCACGTACAACCTCGCGCATCGCAGGTAGGACGTAATGGTCGTGGGGGATTTGTTCTCGGCGGTCAGGGCGAGGTCCCAGGAATCCATCAGCGCCCGCAGGTCCAGCAAACGGCTCGTCATACCCGTTATCTTAGGATGGACCGCTGTGCAGAGTGTGTTCTGTTGGGAAACTCCCATGAATTGCCAGCTCAGAAGACATAACCCATATTACCCGGTTCCCCAAGGAACTGGCGATCCTGTAGGAGATTCACCGACCGTGCCAAGCACTGCCGACTTCAAAAATGGACTTGTACTGGTGATCGACGGCCAGCTCTGGCAGATCACCGACTTCCAGCACGTCAAACCGGGCAAGGGCCCGGCCTTCGTGCGCACCAAGCTGAAAAACGTGCTCACCGGCAAGGTCGTCGACAAGACCTACAACGCCGGCGTGAAAGTGGAGACCGCGACGGTGGACCGGCGCGACGCCACTTACCTTTACCGTGACGGCACCGACTTCGTGTTCATGGACAGCCAGGACTACGAGCAGCACCCCTTGACGGAGTCATTGGTCGGCGACGCCGCCCGATTCCTGCTGGAGGGTCTGCCGGTGCAGGTGGCGTTTCACAACAGCGCGCCGCTGTACCTCGAGCTGCCGGTGACCGTCGAACTCGTCGTCACCCATACCGAGCCCGGACTGCAGGGCGACCGGTCCAGCGCCGGCACCAAGCCGGCCACCGTGGAGACCGGCGCCGAGCTTCAGGTGCCGCTGTTCATCAACACCGGCGACAAGCTGAAGGTCGACTCCCGCGACGGCAGCTACCTGGGACGTGTCAACGCGTGAGCCGACCCGTCAAGGGACGGCACCAGGCGCGTAAGCGCGCCGTCGACCTGTTGTTCGAGGCCGAGGCCCGCGGGCTGACCCCGGCCGAAGCAGCCGACTCGCGCACGGCGCTGGCGGAGGCCAAAGATGATGTGGCAGCGCTGCATCCGTACACGGTGGCCGTGGCTCACGGCGTCACCGCGCACGCCGTACACGTCGACGACCTGATCGCATCGCACCTGCAGGGCTGGACACTGGATCGGCTGCCGGCTGTGGACCGCGCCATCCTGCGGGTCGCGGTGTATGAGCTGCTGCACGCCGACGACGTTCCGGCGCCGGTCGCCGTCGACGAGGCGGTGGAGCTGGCCAAAGAGCTGTCCACCGACGACTCACCGGGCTTCGTCAACGGCGTGCTGGGCCAGGTCATGCTGGTGACCCCGCAGATCCGGGCAGCGGCTGAGGCGGTCCAGTCAAGTCAGTCGAGTCCTGAACCCGCCGCGGAGTCATGACCCGGTTGGAACTACGCGTTGCGATCGCCGCGATCTTGGCGGCGACCGTGGTGCTGGGCGCCGTGATGTGCGCGGCCTACGGCCAAGCCGCGATCGCGGCAGCCCTGGCGATCTATGCACTCGGCGTCGGCGCGTGGCTGTACCACTCGATCGAACGGCTCGTCCTGGCCCGGCGCATCGAGACGGTGCGCGCGGCCGCAACGCCGTTCCGACCACTGCTTCCCGTGATGGCGGCGATCATGGCGCTAACCCAGCTCGTCGTGCGATCGCTGACTGACGTCACCGAGGTAGCGCCGCCGCGGCGCTGGATTCCGATCACGCGCGGTCGAAAAGACGACGACGACTTCGAGGTCTGAGACTCCTCTGTTGTGACAGGTGTGGCAATTTGGGTACTGGCCACAAAATGCCCGCATCCTTGTTGACGGAGGGACACACTGGCGTGATGGACCGAGACGGCAGGCACCCGAGGCGGCTGTGTGTTTCCGCGCTGGCGGCGGTGGCGAACCCGTCGTACTCGCGCATCGACACCTGGAACCTGCTAGATGACGCTTGCCATCAGCTTTCCGTCGTCGACCTCGCCGGGCTGGACACCAAGCACGAAGTCGCGCGGGTGCGGCGCCTGCTCAACCGCCTCAGTGCCTACGAGCGCTACTGGATCTACCCGGGGCCCGCCAACCTGGCGACGTACTGCGGCTATCTGGACCAACTCGCCACGGTCAGCCTGGCCGAGCAGGTGTCGCTGGCCGTGCGCCTGCTGTCCGAATACGGCGACCGCGCAGCGTTGTTCGACACCTCCTCGTCGCTGGCAGATCAGGAATTGGTGGCCCGGGCCAAGGAGCAGCAGTTCTATACCGTGCTGCTCGCCGACGACGCGCCGGTCACCGCGCCCGAAGGATTAGCCGGAAGCCTGCGCGCCATTCGCGACATCGGCGACGACGTGCAGTTCGAGCTGCTGGTGGTCTCCAGCGTCGAGGACGCCATCACGGCGGTCGCCCTGAACGGGGAGATCCAGGCCGCGATCATTCGCCACGACATCCCGCTGCGGTCCCACGACCGCGTGCCATTGATGACCACGCTGTTGGGCCCCAACGATGAGGTGGTGGCGACCGACCGCACCCACGACTGGATCGAGTGTGGCGAATGGATCCGCGAGCTGCGGCCGCACATCGACCTCTATCTGCTCACCGACGAGTCGATCGCCGCCGATATCGAGGACGAGTCCGACGTCTACGACCGCACCTTCTACCGGCTCAACGACGTCACCGACCTGCACACCACGGTGCTGGGCGGTATCCGGAATCGTTATGTCACGCCGTTTTTCGACGCGCTGAGGGCCTATGCGGCCCGGCCCGCCGGCCAGTTCCATGCCCTTCCCATCGCGCGCGGCGCCAGCATCTTCAACTCCAAGTCGCTGCGCGACATGGGGGAGTTCTACGGCCGCAACATCTTCATGGCCGAGACCTCGACCACCTCAGGTGGCCTGGACTCGCTGCTCGATCCGCACGGCAACATCAAAAAAGCGATGGACAAGGCCGCGCACACCTGGAACTCCGACCACACCTACTTCGTCACCAACGGAACCTCGACCGCGAACAAGATCGTCGTGCAGTCGCTGACCCGACCGGGCGACATCGTGCTGATCGACCGCAACTGCCACAAGTCGCACCACTACGGCCTGGTGCT
>CBAAAS010000284.1:0-4963 GCA_964658855.1 uncultured Mycobacterium sp. | reverse complement strand
CCGATGAGCGCACGGCTGGAGTACACCTCCGAGCACCGGCAGTTCCGCGACATGGTGCACGACTTCGTTGAGCAGACCGTCGTCCCGGCCCACGAGGAGTGGGAGAAGGCCGGCTGCGTCGACAGGTCGCTGTTCACCGAAGCCGGAAAGCTTGGGCTGCTGGCGTTTTCGGTCCCCGAGGAGTTCGGCGGGGCGGGTGTGGAGGACTTTCGCTACAACGCGATCGTCGTCGACGAACTGCAGCGCGCCGGAGCGGCGGCCGAGGCTATCGCGTTGTCGTTGCAGAACGACATCGTGCTGCCCTATCTCACCGAACTGACGACGCCTGAGCAGAAGCAGCGCTGGCTGCCCGGAGTCGTCGCCGGCGACACGGTGATTGGCATCGCGATGACCGAACCGGGTGCGGGCAGCGACCTGGCCGGTATTCGAACCACAGCGGTACGCGACGGTGACCACTATGTGCTCAACGGCGCGAAGACTTTTATCTCCAACGGCCAGACCGGAGATCTGTTCGTCGTCGCGGCGCGCACCGGACCCGACCGGCACAAGGGTCTGTCACTGTTCGTCGTCGACCCGGATACGCCGGGCTTCAGCCGCGGCCGGAATCTGGAGAAGATCGGTCTGCACGCCCAGGACACCAGCGAGCTCAGCTTCACCGACATGCGCGTTTCGGTCGACGATCTACTCGGCGAAGAAGGCCGGGGCTTCTACCAATTGATGAACAACCTGCCGCAGGAGCGGCTGTCGCTGGCCGTCGGCGCGGTGGCCGCCGCCGAGGGCGTGCTGGCCCAAACGCTGGATTACGTCAAGCAGCGCAAGGCTTTTGGCTCACCCATCTCGAGCTTGCAGAATACTCAGTTCGTGCTCGCCGAGCTGGCGACGGAAATCGATATCGCGCGTACCTATCTCGACGACTGCATCGCCGAACATCTGACCGGCGAGCTGACTGCGGCGCGGGCGGCGCGGCTGAAATGGTGGACGACCGAGCTTCAGGTGCGGACTGCCGACCGTTGTCTGCAACTGCACGGCGGGTATGGATACATGCGGGAATATGCAGTCTCACGTGCGTTCGTCGATGCCCGCATCCAGACGATCTACGGTGGGACCACCGAGATCATGAAGACGATCGTCGCCAAGGACCTCGGAATCTGAAGAGGCTCAGGCGCTTTCCCGGTTGATCATCGACATTCCGTTGACGCCGGGGACGATTGAGGATTCGAGCGGAGATGCCAAGCGCTCGGCTGCTCCGACCAGGATCAGCGACGCCGCGGTGTTGGGATCCACCTGCCATTGCGACCCGCCGGCGTATTTGAGCAACTTGTCACGGCTTTCGACGTCGGTGGCGAACATGATCCAAACGGGTTCTGAGTTGTTATCCATGATGGTTACCTCTGTGAGTTTTGTGGACTGGACGTGGGTCAATGGGGTGCGAGTCAAGCGCTAAGCCACCTCGAAGGCATGGGCGAGAACGAGCTGCGCCGGAGAGGACGGGACCAGAGCGGAGATATCAGCGACGACCGGTCCTCGGCGGAACTGCTCGTGCAGCAGATCCTTTGTCTCGCTGACGATTTTGCCGAGCTGAGCGGGCTGCGCGTGGCTGACGAACTCGCGCCGGTTCCACCACATCATCTTGGTTCGGAAGTACTCGTTCGGATACGGCGTCGCCGGGATGGGCGCGACCACAGATCCAGAGGAGCGCCAGCTGTTCAGCACCTGCGTGGCGGCCGTGCACATGGTGTATTGGAAATCCAGGATCACCATCATGTAGAAGCAGCTGCGCGCCAGGGCGGTGGTGAGGAACGGGTTTCGGCCGGCGGCATCGGTCACCCAGCCGGTCTTCATTTCCAGCACCCCGTAGGGCACGCGCTCGTTGATCATCTGTCGCACGTCCTGCTGGCCCGGCTGGCCGGCCCACTCCTCGACCGCATGGGAATCGTCGGCCGAGCGCAGCGCGATGGCCCGGTAACCACCGGCCACGCGGCCGGAGTCGTTGACCACCGCGGCGAACATGATCGTGTCGTCCCCGCTGCGCAGGGCCTCGAGGTCGAGGGCAGATTCGACACCACGCTTGCTGTAGCTGCGAACGGCGCCGGCGGCATAGTCGGCCCACAGCTCGGGATCCACCGAGGGCTGCGAGATGACGAGGGTGCCCTCGATGTCGGGATCGGGCCAACTGAAGCATCGGTTGAGGGAGAATCCTCCTGCAGCGGTACGCACGGATGCGGATCGCATCGGTCTCCTCTCCCGGCCGACAGACTGGCGCCTTGCAAATCTGTCATTTTTCATTCATTTGGTATCGTTTACAGTAATATGAATATCAGACGGTATCTTTGAGCGCAATAGGGAGTCTGTCCGACTTATTGGATGGTCGTAAGCCGTAGCTCTAGTACGTAGTTCCGCGCTGTTACGAGGCCTGTTGGTACTCAGCACGGCTGCTCACCAGCGACAACAAGCATGGTTCCGCACCGAACTTGACAGCTGTAAAGTCCGTCAAATGGACAACATCAGGGGCAAAACTATCGTCATCACCGGTGCTGCCCGCGGCATCGGCTACGCGACTGCGCAGGCTTTACTGGCCCGGGGCGCCCGGGTCGTCATCGGCGACCGTGACCTCGATGTGCTCGAAAGCGCGGTCGCCGGCATCAGCGCCTTGGGACAGGTGACCGGCCATCCCCTCGACGTCACCGACAAAGAATCCTTCGCAGCCTTTCTCGACAAGGCCCGTGCCGATGGCGGCGGGCACATCGACGTATTGATCAACAACGCCGGCGTCATGCCGGTGGGCCCGTTCCTCGAGCAGTCGGCGCAGGCGATCCGCTCGTCGATCGAGGTCAACCTCTACGGCGTGCTCACCGGCTGTCAGCTGGTGCTGCCGGACATGGTGAAGCGCCGCAGCGGACACATCATCAACATCGCGTCGCTGGCGGGCATGGTCGCCGTTCCCGGGCAGATCGTTTACGCGGCAACCAAATTCGGCGTGGTCGGGTTGTCCACCGCGATGGCCGACGAATTCGCTCCGCAGGGAGTCAAAATCTCCGCGGTGCTGCCCACCTTCACCAACACCGAACTGATCGCGGGGACGACGCCGTCGTCCGCGCAGAAGCCGGTCGAGCCGGCCGAGATCGCCGCGGCGGTCGTCAAAGTGCTGGACAAGCCGAAATCCCGGGTGTCAGTGCCTGGTTGGGGTAAGTCGTTCGCAGCTGTGGCAACGCTGATGCCCGATCGCGGCCGGCGCTGGCTCAACAAGAAAATGGGCAACGACACGGTATTCCTCAGCTTGGACACCGGTGCCCGCCGCAGCTACGAAGACCGCGCGCAGCACGCGACTGGAGTCGTCGAACACAAAGATTGATCAGCGCCCGCGCGGGGCGTACATGATCACGCCGACGCCCGCCAGGCAGACCGCTGCGCCGATGATGTCCCACCGGTCGGGCCGAAATCCGTCCAGCGCCATCCCCCATGCCAGTGACCCGGCGACGAACACACCGCCGTAGGCAGCCAGCACGCGGCCGAACTGCGAGTCGGGCTGGAACGTGGCGACGAAGCCGTAGGCGCCCAGACTGATCACACCGAACCCCGCCCAGATCCAGCCGCGGTGCTGGCGGATGCCTTGCCACACCAGCCAGGCGCCGCCGATCTCCAGAATCGCGGCCAGCGCGAACAGCAGGATCGACCTGGCGACGGTCATGGCCTAGCCGGCCGTTACGGCACTCAAGGATCTGATCGTCTGCGATTCGATGTTCTCGAACGCAGTTCCGTCGGGCCGCAGCAGATCGTGGAACCATACTTTCGGGACCGCCGCGTACGGGTGCTTCCACGAATCCCACGGGAAGTAGGTCTGGGTCCTACCTGCCACCAGTCCCCAGTTGATCGCACCGACGTTGTGCCGCTTGGCAATCGGCAGGATCGATTGAATCGTGCTGCCCTGCGAACGGGCCATGTACTCGGTGCACAGAATCGGACGCCCGTGCGGGGTGAGCTCGCCGATGCGCGACTCGAACGCCGACGGCCCGGCATAGGAGTGGAAGCTGATCACGTCCGAGTTGGCCAGCTGAATGTTCTGAATTGTGGTGCGGCTGCCGGGATCTGCCCACTCGCCGTCCCACACGCCGCTGGTCAGCGGCTGACGTGCGTCGACGGACCGCGCCCAGGTGAACACCTGAGGAAGCAAGTCGGCCACCCGGTCCAGCTTGTCGCCGCGCTCGACTTTGGCGTACTGCGGCGCGGGATTATCGGGTTCATTCCACACGTCCCAACCCAACACCCGGTCGTCGTTACGGAATTGGGTCATGACGCCGGTGACATAGTCCTGCAGGGTCCGGGTGTAGCTCTTGTCGTCGATGCGGTCTGCGCCGGGGCCCTGCACCCAGCCGGAGTTGTGCACCCCGGGGGTTGGGGCATGCTGGCGACCCACCTGGGGATGGGGGTCCCAGCAGGAGTCGAACAGCACGAACAACGGCTTGATGCGGTGGCGAGCCGCGATGCCGACGAACTGCGCCAAACGGGTTTGGAAGCCGCGCGCATCCTGAGCCCACAACTGGTCGTGCAGAAAAACCCGCACTGTGTTCAGTCCATGTAAACGGGCCCAACCGAGTTCGGTGTCGATGCGGCGCGGGTCGTAGGTGCCGGGCTGAAACATCTCGAGTTGGTTGATGGCGGTGGAGGTGATGAAGTTCGCGCCGACCGGCCAGCCCTGGGCTTGATACCAGCGGTTGGCCCGATCGGAGGACCACCGACTCGACTCTGCGGACGCGCGTGGCGGCTCAGCGGAGGCGCGCGGCACTTGAGTCAGCGCCGTGCCCGCGGCCAGCAGCAGCGGCAGCTTCAGAACGGTTCGGCGATACACAAAACGACGATAAGTTGCGCACCGCGCGGTTCCCGGCATTCAGCCAGCGCGTCGCGCCAGTTGTTATCGCGCCGTCACCAACCGGGATCAGCGCGAGCCGGTCACGTCGCAGGCGGT